>JAFVWA010000225.1 GCA_017501885.1 Clostridia bacterium
TAGCGCCTGCTGCGTGAAGGTTGCACATATCAACGTCAAGTCTACTTAAAACTGCCATTGACTTCTTAACCGTGTTTGGAATATCGTGAAGTTTCAAATCTAAAAAGATTTTGTGTCCACGTGCCTTTATTTCCTTTACTATCTGTGGTCCTTCGGCATAGTATAATTCCATACCGATTTTAACGAAAGGCTTTTTACCCTTGAACATATCTAAAAAATTAAGAACTTTTTCTTTACTATCAAAGTCACAAGCAATTATAACGTCTTTAGCCATTATAAACAACCTCCTATAATTTCTGATAAAGATTTAATGTTGTATTTTTGCATTACTCTTGGCAAATCTTCTACAATGTCTTTGCTTGCAAAAGGATTAACCAAGTTTGCTGCCCCAACGCCAACCGCAGTTGCGCCTGCGAGCATCATTTCAATAACGTTTTCCGCAGAAGAAACACCGCCCATTCCTATAACGGGAATTTTTACGGCTTTGCTTACCTGATAAACCATTCTTACCGCAACAGGGAAAATGGCATCGCCTGAAAAGCCACCCATCTTGTTTGCTATTACAGGCTTTTTGCTTCTAAGATCAATTCTCATCCCCATTAAAGTATTGATTAAACTTATACCGTCGGCACCTGCGTCTTCACAAGCCTTAGCAATCGAAACAATGTCCGTTACGTTCGGAGAAAGTTTCATAATGATAGGTTTCGTCGTAACCTTTTTAACTTCTCTTGCAACTTCTGCAACGTTTTTCTCAGAAGTTCCAAAACTATGTCCACCACCGTGAACGTTAGGACAGCTTACGTTTACTTCAAACCAACCTATTTGGTCACAACTATCAAGTTTTGCGCACACTTCACGATATTCATCAACCGAAAACCCACTTACGTTTGCCATAACCTTTTTGTTAAAGCATTTAGAAAGTTTCGGCAATTCTTCAGATATAACTTTATCAACCCCTGGGTTTTGCAAGCCTACTGAGTTTATAAGTCCTGAACTACATTCAGCAATTCTTGGAGTTGGGTTGCCAAATCTTGGCTCTAACGTTGTTCCCTTAAAAGAAAACGTTCCCAAGCAATTTATATCGTAAAGTTCAGCAAATTCGTAGCCAAAACCAAACGTTCCACTCGCAGGAATAACAGGATTATCCAAAGTTATTCCCAAAAGATTTACTTTGGTATCTACCATAATATTTCCTCCTTAATCATAACGGGACCTTCTTTACAAATACGTTTATTTCCCGTAAGAGTTTTACAAGAGCATCCCATACAAGCACCAAATCCACAACCCATACGTTCTTCAAAACTCATTTGACCACTCGTTTTGCTAAACTTGTGAACGGCTTTAAGCATTGGTTCAGGTCCACAAGTGTAAAAGTAAGAATAATCAACGTCTTTAAGTGCATCGGTTACAAAACCTTTCACACCGTAAGAGCCGTCAACAGTCGTTACAATTACGTCAACACCTAAATCCTTAAACTCTTGTTCATAGAAAATTTCATTTTTTGTATTGAAACCGAGAATAACAGTTGGCTTTTTACCTTGCTCGATAAGTTTTTTAGCAAGCAAGAACATGGGCGGAACACCTACTCCACCGCCTATAAGAACAGGCTTTTCGCCTGCTTCACTTAAGTCGTAACCGTTGCCAAGTCCTGTTAAAACGTCCAACTTCCCACTTTGCATTTCAGAAAGCTTTTCCGTGCCTTTACCAATAACTTTATAAATTATAGTAAAATTATCTTTTCCTAAATCACATACAGAAATAGGACGACGCAAAAATAAGCCGTCTATTTTTATGTTAACAAACTGTCCTGGTTTAGTTATTTCACAAACGTCGCCTTTTAAGGTCATTCTTTTAACACAGTCGGTAAGCGCAACGTTTTCAATTATTTCAAAAAAACCTTGTTTCATTTTATCACCGATTAAGCATCTATCGTAGAGATAGTAAGGGTGGTTTCTTCCAAAACGTCTAATACAACTCTAACCGTATCAAGCGACGTAAATATTGTCGTATTGCTTTCAGTAGCAAACTTTCTAATTTGATATCCGTCAGACAATTCTTGAACCGCACCAACAGCGCTCGTGTTTATGATATAAGCGATGTGTCCGTGTCTTATAGATTCTTCAATCTCGTTGCTACCTTCGTTTATTTTGCCCATAACGTGCGTTCTAATTCCGTTTGCTTTAAGCATTTTAGCTGTTCCTTCAGTTGCTTCAATGTTAAAGCCAAGGTTATAGAATCTTCTTATTAATGGCAACAATTCTTCCTTGTCTTTATCAGCAACGGAAGCAAATACCGTGCCGTAATTTTGCAAGTGCATACCAGAAGCTTGTAACGCCTTATACAACGCACGGTCAAGTGTATCGTCATAACCAATTGCTTCACCTGTTGATTTCATTTCAGGAGATAGATATGCGTCAAGTCCTTTAATCTTATTAAATGAGAATACAGGAACTTTTACGTAGAACCTATTCTTTTCCTTTGGATAAAGTTCGGTTATGCCCTGTTCTTTAAGAGACTTACCTAAAATAACTTCGGTTGCAATATCAGCGAGTGAATAGCCCGTTGCTTTTGATAAGAAAGGAACAGTTCTTGAAGAACGTGGGTTAACTTCTATGATATAAACTTTTTCATCTTTATCAACGATAAATTGAATGTTAAACAAGCCAACGATACCTATGCCCAATCCTAATTTCTTTGAATATTCCAAAATGGTATCTTTAACCTTTTGAGAAATACTGAAAGTAGGATAAACGCTTATAGAGTCGCCCGAGTGAATACCCGTTCTTTCAACAAGTTCCATAATGCCAGGAACAAAAACGTCCTTTCCGTCACATATTGCATCGATTTCAACTTCTTTACCGCTTATATATTTATCAACTAAAACAGGCTTGTCTTCGTCAATTTCAACAGCTGTTTTAAGGTAATGGCGGAGTTGCTCTTCATTCGAAACGATTTGCATTGCACGACCACCGAGAACGAATGAAGGACGAACAAGAACAGGATATCCTATTTCTTTTGCGGCGTCTACGCCATCTTGAATCTTAGTAACCGCTCTGCCCTTTGGTTGAGGAATATTGAGTTCGGTTAAAACTTTTTCAAACAAGTCTCTATTTTCTGCTTTATCAATCGCCTGACAGTCTGTTCCAATTATTTTAACACCGCGTTTATCAAGTGGTTCAGCAAGGTTGATAGCCGTTTGACCACCCAATGATGCAATAACGCCTTGTGGGTTTTCAAACTCTATAATGTTCATAACGTCTTCAGGTGTAAGTGGCTCAAAATACAACTTATCACTTGTGGTATAGTCGGTTGAAACAGTTTCAGGGTTATTGTTGATAATAATTGCTTCATAACCTGACTTTCTGATTGTTAAAACTGAGTGAACGGTTGAATAGTCAAACTCAACGCCTTGACCTATACGAATAGGACCTGCGCCGAGAACGACAACTTTCTTCTTGTCAGTTAAAACGCTGTCGTTTTCACCTGTATAAGTTGAATAGAAATATGGGATATACGCGCCTGTATGCAAGGTGTCAACCATCTTAAATACAGGTTTAACGTCATTTTTCTTCCTAAAATCGTTAACTTCTTTTTCGGTGCATTTCCAAAGTCTTGCAATATACATATCGGAAAATCCCATCTTTTTAGCTTCAATTAACTTATCTAAATCAAACACGTTAGCTGACAACACGTTTTCCATATCGATAATATCTCTTATCGTTTCAAGGAAAAGCGGAGTGATTTTAGTAACGTTTTGAATTTCTTTTATATCAGCGCCACGGCTTATAAGTTCAGCAATAGCAAATAAGGTGTCGTGCTTAAAAGAAGAAATGTAAGCGAAAAGTTCTTCAACACTCATATTGTCAAACTTTGATAAATACAAGTGACAAACTCCCGTTTCAAGCGAACGAACTGATTTAAGCATACATTCGGCAAGGTTTTCACCAATACCCATTACTTCGCCCGTGGCTTTCATTTGAGTTCCTAAGGAGTTAGAAGCAGAAGTAAATTTATCGAATGGGAATCTTGGGAATTTAGCAACGATGTAATCTAATCTTGGCTCGGTTGCAGCCGTAGTGTTCGCAATTTTAATTTCATCGAGAGTCATACCAACTGCAATTTTAGCAGTTACTCTTGCAATTGGGTATCCACTTGCCTTAGAAGCGAGCGCAGATGAACGCGATACTCTTGGGTTAACTTCAATTAAATAGTATTCACTACTGTTTGGATTCAACGCGAACTGAACGTTACAGCCACCTTCAATCTTTAATTCTTTGATAATCTTAATAGCGCTATCGTTAAGCATTTTAAGATCGTGATCATTAAGCGTAAGGATAGGCGCAACAACGACTGAGTCGCCCGTGTGAACGCCGACGGGATCAACGTTTTCCATTCCACAAATGGTGATTGCATGGTCTGTTCCGTCACGCATTACTTCAAATTCAATTTCTTTAAAGCCTTTTACGCTCTTTTCAATCAATACTTGATGAACAGGAGATAACTTAAATGCGTTTAAGCCTATTTCCACGAGTTCTTCTTCGTTATTTGCAAAACCGCCGCCTGTTCCACCTAAGGTGAATGCAGGACGAAGAACGACAGGATATCCAATTTCGATAGCCGCTTTCTTTGCTTGTTCAATGTCATACGTTATTTCAGAAGGAATTACAGGCTCACCGATAGATTGACACATTTCCTTGAAAAGTTCTCTATCTTCAGCCCTTTCGATACTCTCGCTTGGTGTTCCTAAAAGCTCTACTCTACACTCTTTAAGAACGCCCTTCTTTTCAAGTTGCATTGCAAGGTTAAGCCCCGTTTGTCCACCAATACCAGGAACGATTGCATCAGGACGTTCGTAACGAAGTATCTTTGCAACGTATTCGAGCGTTAAAGGTTCCATGTAAACCTTATCAGCAATGGTGGTATCGGTCATTATGGTAGCGGGGTTAGAGTTAACTAAAACAACTTCATAACCCTCTTCCTTTAATGCAAGACACGCTTGTGTTCCAGCATAGTCAAATTCTGCTGCTTGACCGATTATGATAGGACCTGAACCTATGATAAGTATCTTTTTAATGTCTGTTCTTTTTGCCATATCGCAAAAATCCTCCGAATTTATTTTTTATATACTATTTTTCCTTTGCAAACCGTTAGCAAGTTTTCTCCAAAAAGCTTATCGCCTTCAAACGGAGTTGACTTACCTTTTGATAAAAATTCTGCCGTATCAACGGTAAACTCTTTACCTAAATCCCAAACGGAATAATCTCCGTCAAGGTCTATACCAAATCTTTTAGCAGGGTTTTCTGACATTACCTTTACTAAATGTTCTAAAGTCATCAAGCCTGTTTTAACGAAGTGAGTATACATAAGAGCAAACGACGTTTCGATTCCAACAATACCAAACACGCTTGATGCAAGTCCTTTTGACTTTTCTTCTAAAGAGTGTGGCGCGTGGTCGGTTGCTATCATATCTACTGTTCCGTCAAGCACACCTTGTATTAAAGCATCTCTATCTTCTACCCCTCTTATTGGCGGATTCATCTTAAACTTTCCGTCTTCTTGAAGTTTGCTATCGTCTAAAATAAGATAATGGGGAGCAGTTTCGCACGTAACGTCAAGCCCTTGTTTTTTTGCCTGCCTAATAAGTTCTACAGTTTCCTTTGTAGAAACGTGGCAGACGTGATATGAGCAACCCGTTTGTTTTACGAGTTCTAAATCTCTTGCAACTTGTCCGTATTCACTTTCCGAACAAATTCCCTTGTGTCCG
The DNA here is from genome assembly GCA_017501885.1 of Clostridia bacterium. Taxonomy (GTDB): domain Bacteria; phylum Bacillota; class Clostridia; order Christensenellales; family Borkfalkiaceae; genus UBA1259. The sequence goes on from JAFVWA010000225.1 coordinate 5,765, forward strand.
TGAGCCTTAGCGTATTCGCCGTCATGGATATAACCGCCTTTAAGCAAAGAATTATCTTCACAATGGCATACCATAATCTTGCCGAGCGCTTTTGCTTTAAGCATTGCAGAACGCATCATATCGTCACTTTGAACACCCTTTCCGTCATCGGAAAAAGCGATAGCCGACTTTGCCATGCCGTCCATATCAGAAAGCACTTCACCCTTTTGCCCAACGGTTATAGAACCGTATGGGTAAACGCCTATTACAGCGTCTTTTTCGATGATGTCCGTTTGAACTTTAAGATTATCTACGCTATCGGGAACGGGGTTTAAGTTTGGCATTGTGCAAACGGCGGTAAACCCACCTCTTGCCGCAGCTTTGCTTCCTGTGGAAATTGTTTCTTTATAAGAAAAACCCGGCTCTCTGAAATGAACGTGAACATCACAAAGACCGGGTAAAATTACTAAATTATTTAAAGATACGGGGGCGCAAAAATAGGCTTCAGGATTAGATAAAACCTTTCCAGAAACTTCTAATGTCTTGCCCTTTGTTAAATTTTTAATAATTGCATTTTTCATAGTTATCTTCCGTTAAAAATTATGCTTCGCAAATAAACGCACCAATGTCGCCGTCTGTTTCTTGTAATAGTAAAACTATCTTTTCATCACTTGAGGTAGGAACGTTTTTACCTACAAAATCAGGCTTGAAAGGCAATTCTCTGTGTCCCCTATCCACCAAAACGGCAAGTTGAATTGCCTTTGGTCTTGCATAAGCAAAGACTGCTTCGATGGCAGCTCTTGTTGTTCTACCCGTAAACATAACGTCGTCAACGATAACGACGATTTTATCAGTAATATCGCAAGGTATAAAGCAATCGCCAGCCTTTATATTTTTAGTTTCTTCGGTAAGGTCGTCTCTATGACGAGTTGTATCAAGATATCCAACTGGAACGTCCACACCTTCAAAAGCAAGAATGTTATCGTGTAACATTTTTGCAAGCGGAACTCCCCTTCTTTTAACACCCAGCAAACAAAGATTTTCAACGCCTTTATTGCGCTCTATAATCTCGTGAGTAATACGCACGAGAGAACGCTTTATTGCCATTTCGTCTAAAATCTTGGTTTTGAACTTCATAACTTACCTTTTTACATTTAAAAAAGTCTTGCCTATGGGCAAGACTTGAATACAACTTTTCCGTGCGCAAATTATAATACACGCTTTGTTATAAACAACCTTGCCGATATCTCGTATCAACTTAAAGATTGATTGTCTAGATTATAACACCGCCATTTGCTTTTGTCAAATTTAAAGACGTATATTTTAAATTTAAAATATTTAAATGTTTTCAAGAAGTGGTTTTACTACTTTTGGAAAATCTCGATAGTCGTCAATGGTTAAATACACCGCATCCGACTTATAGACAGATTCATCGTTTCCGCCTTGCCCGTAGTCGTCCCCAAGATATGCGATTTCTTGCATTTTATAACCTTTCTCTTTGCAGTAAACTTCTAAAGCATAACGTTTATCGTATGGTTTTGGTGCCATATCAAATGAAGAAGATCCCCCAACGAAAACGGTATATTCTGAAAAGGTGTCAACCACTTGTTGATATATCGCTCTTCTCTTTTTTCTATCGGGATCAAATGCAAGTTTGTCTTCTTGAATAGCCTTAGTTCCTAAAATTGGGAAAGTAACGCAACCTGATGGGTGAAATTCAACCGTTTCGCCTTTGTATTCGGTAAAGCCAAACTTTTGGCGAAGCATATTGACGCGTTCGGTTACCGAAGGTTTATCACAGTCAACAGAATAATTCTTAATTATGTCAATTTCTCCCGTTTGTGCGTTATATTCACCGTATTGCATACCGTAGTTTCCTATTATATCAATAGGAAATTTGTTGAGTTGATTAAATATGCGATTAACTTGACCTGCGCCAACCATTAAAAGTTTATACTTTTTAGATAATTTTTCAAGAATTTCTTTATGTTCTTGAGACAATGGGGTTTTATGGTTTGTAAGAGTGCCGTCTAAATCCATTGCTATTACCTTGATATCTTTATACATTCAATTCTCCATTCAAAAGGTCGTAGTTAAGCCATAAAACGGTAAATCTATCTTTCAAATCTTTCGCGTATTTAACGGCTTCTTCTATCTTTTTTTGACCATAAAAATCTACAAAATCTTGATAATCAAGTTCTACTTTTTTAAGCAGATTTTTGATTTCTAATGCAGACGGCATCTCGCGTAAAACGTCTTTTAACTCTTGTTCCTTGTTTACGTAAATTTCCGCTCTATTACTCTCGTAATATCCCA
>JAFVWA010000226.1 GCA_017501885.1 Clostridia bacterium
CTATATCTCGCCTATTTCTACCCAGCACCAAAACTTTTGCATTTGAATTTATTGATGAAATATCTTCTAATGCTTTAGCAAGAGCCATTGCTTTATTACCTTTATGGTAAATAATTCTTACAGGTTTTTCTTGGTGCTTGGCAGATTTTATACTCTTTTTATATTGACTTGGATTTGCTGTTATAAATGGCTCTACTATTTGTTGCAGTTCTGCAGAATTTCTATGTGTAGAGGTTATGTAATTTAGTTTTGCCCCCATAAAAATCCTTTCAAACTCTAAAAATACGTTTATATCACAACCTGCAAAACGATAAATAGCCTGCCAATCATCGCCGACAGCAAAAAGTTTCGCATTTCCGTGTTCGATAAGTTTCTGCAAAAATTTTGTTCTACTTTGCGATATATCTTGAAATTCGTCAACGATAATATATTTATACTTAAAATTGGAGGTAAAATCAAGTAAATCTATTGATTGTAAAATCATATCATCAAAATCTATCTTGTCCGCCTCTCTTAAATTTTGCATATAGTAATTATATACGTCTTTGCAAATATCTAAAAATAAACGTGCACGACTTGTATCATATAGAGAATCATTTAGTTGTGCTTTTAATTCTTCAAAGCCTGTATCGTCTTTAATTTGTGCTTTATACAAAGAAATAAATGTCATTATCAAATTAAAAAACGAACTAAAATCTTTACCTGTATAAACGTTATGTAAAGCATTAAAAACTTCAGTTTGAGATAAAGGCTTAAATTCTACACCATTTTCCAACAAACGAGATTTAAGGTTATCGAAAATAACGCCCTCATTAAATTCGTAAGAATAAGTTTCTATACATTTTGTTTGATTTTCACTATGTATTTGACGTTTCCAATGCATTGAACGAACGTACTCATCGCTTGCCTCTTTGTCGTATTGAGGGGTGTTTCCGTTCCTATCAATGCCATAGTGTTCTATATAAATACCATAATCAGGCAAGTAGAAATCGGGGGTATATTGACGCTTATCAAGTGTACTTGTTTCAATTTCATACGGCTTTTCATATTCGTAATTTATCCCATTTGTAAAAAGATAATTTGCAATTACGAGTTCTTCATTACTTTTAACAAATTCATTTTTAAGTGTTTCGTGTTTATCTTTATTTGCAGATAATTTCCCTAAACGGTCTTTTAACGTTCTAAAATCAAGAGTTTTTAATTCCTTGAAAATTTCACCATCATTTTTGTATTTTTTCTTATAAGTCGGTGCAGCGTAGAAATATAAGGCAATATATTGAAAAATCTCATTTGCTATTTTATGATTTTTTACCAATTCTTCTTCGAAGAATTGTGTAATATAAGCCTTTAATTGTTCTTCTATTGCTTTTTTCTTACCACTTGATTCAGTTAAAATTTTTAGCCCTAAAGCGTGGAAAGTTTCTACTGCTAAACCATTTGCAACAGAATTTATTTTGTTTTCTAAATCGTCAGCAGAGGCTCTTGAATAAGATAATAACAATATTTCATCTTTTCTCGCCAAACCCGTTTCCAATAAATACTTAACCTTTCCGCAAATTGTCAAGGTTTTTCCCGAACCTGCGCCTGCAATTGTTAAGTTGGATTTAGAATTACAAAG
>JAFVWA010000227.1 GCA_017501885.1 Clostridia bacterium
GCCGTGACCACTCAAAGACAGGGCAAAGTAGTCTTTTACTCGTTAAGAAACGAAACTCTTAATGAAGTATTACTCAAAGGAGTTGAGTTTTTGGGCTATTAAGGACTTGTATTTCACCTAAAAAAAGAGTATAATAATTAGGTGGAAACAATTCAGGAGAAATTAAAACTCTTGCCCGACAACCCCGGCGTTTACGTAATGCTCGATAAAGACGGGGTTATTATATACGTCGGCAAGGCGAAAAATCTAAAAAATAGGGTTAGACAGTATTTTTTTAATAGTGTAAAATCCCAAAAAGTAATGGCAATGGTAAGTAACGTTGCCGACTTTTACTATATAATCGTTCCCACCGAGATAGACGCTCTTTCATTAGAAAATAATCTAATAAAAAAGCATAAGCCGAGATATAATATTTTATTAAAGGACGATAAAACTTATCCTTACGTTAAAGTAGACTTAAAAGAAGATTATCCCACCTTTACCGTAACTAGAAAAATAAAAAAGGACGGGGCAAAGTATTTTGGACCTTATATGGGTGGGATTAACGTAAAAAGCATTCTTGAAACGCTCAATCTTGCTTTTGGAGTTCGCCCTTGCGATAAAAAGTTAAACTCTGATAAACCACAAAAACCTTGCCTTAACTACCATATAGGAAGATGTCAGTCTCCTTGTAGTTTTGCCATTAGTAAAGAAGATTATCGCCAACGTGTTATGGATGCTATTTCCTTTTTGTCGGGCGATATAGCGCAAACGGAAAAACTACTTTTTGACAAGATGATAAAGGCGGGTGAGAACGAAGAGTTTGAACTAGCAATCAAGTATAAAGAGACGTTGCAAGGGTTGGAAAAACTTAAAATCAAGCGTCTAACGGCACTTAACAAATTTGTAAACGCCGACGTTTTGGCATATAGGGCAAACGGCATTTACTCAGCAATCAATATGCTGTTTATTCGCAACGGAAGAACGTTAGGTAGTAAAAACTTTGCTTTTGAGAGTGGCGCGCTTGACGGAGAAGATGCCCTTAACGAATTTGTTTTAAGGTATTATAACGACGGTGTTGAAATTCCCGACGAAATAATTTTGGAAACACCTATTGCCGACGAAGGCGTGCTAGTCGATTATTTCAAGCAAAAGGGTGAAAAAGTTCCCACTTTTATTAATCCTAAGCAAGGTGTAAGAAAACAACTTGCCGATATGGCGGGCGTTAATGCTGAAGAACACCTTGAAACCAACGTTGATAAAATCAAACATAAAGACGATATGACCGTTTCAGCTTACAAAACGTTGCAAGAAAGACTATCATTGAAAAGATTTCCAAGACGTATGGAGTGTTATGATATATCAAACGTCAGTGGTGTAGATAAAGTTGGCAGTATGGTGGTGTTTATCAATGGAGAAGCCGATAAGAGTTCTTATAGAAGATTTAAGATAAAATCGTTTGAAGGGGCTGACGACTATAGAAGTCATCAAGAGATGATGGAAAGAAGACTAGAAAGACTTTTTACCGACCCTGAGAAATTCCCCAAACCCGACTTAATAATAATTGACGGTGGAAAAGGTCAACTGTCTGCCGTTAAGGAAGTTTTTGATAAAAAGGGTATAAACGATATAGA
>JAFVWA010000228.1 GCA_017501885.1 Clostridia bacterium
AAAGTAGAAAATTTTAGACAGCACGTAGTAATTACCGATATTTTAATCGGCTTTACTGTTATTATTAAATTTTTTCTTATATTCAGTTTTAGTGGCGTTTTCACGCTCGATTTCTTCTTCAATTTGCCTTAAACGGCTTTTCCCCAAGTTAGCGATAGGCTCGTCTTTAGGAATAAACGCACCAACGATAGACGGTGCACGGTGAAATGCTCGTGTAAACGCTTCGGGCTCTCGCTCTCGGAAAAGAGTGTAGACACGGCTCATTTTAGTGAACTTTTCTTTTTCTTTTGAGAGTTCTTGGTGTTCTTTGTACAACAAGTCGTTATCTTTTTGTTGACGGTCAATAACCTCTTCTAAACGTTGAACTTCGGCGGTCAATACGACGATTTGATTTCGCAGTCCACTTTTAGAAAAAGCAAACTTGCCTTGTTTTGCATCTTCCAACGCTTGGGTATAATCAGCTTCAGCGTTACGTTCTTCAACGATTTTATCTCTTTCGGCTTTAGCAGTGGAGATTTCTTTCATTGTTTCAGTAAAATGCTCGTCTGCTTTTTGAACAGCTTTTTCCATCGTTTCTAATTCCGCTTGTACACGTTTTCCTGCGGTTGAGAGAATTTCCGTTGATTTATTCCACGCTTCGTCCAATATACACTTTGCCTTAAACTCGGTGGTGGAGAGATGAGAAGCCGTGCTTCCTTCTTTACCACGTTGTAAACCCCAACGTTTTCCAACTTTCTCGTGAAAATCCGTTTGTAGTTTAGACAACTCGTTGCGGTTAAGTAAGTCTTTGGCGCATAGCCTACCGTCTTTGATAGGAATAAGATTTAAGTGCATATGCGGAGTGGTTTCGTCGTTGTGGACAACGGCAGAGATTATGTTCTTTCTTCCGTAGCGGTCTATAAAGAAATTAGCGCAGTCACGGAAAAAACAGTTTTGTTCATACTCGTCTAAACCCTTGAAAAATTCTCTATCTGAGCCGACTACAAACGAAGCCATTAGCACGGCATCTTTTCTCGGTGCTTTTGATAAGTTTAACTCGCTTATTCTTGCGTTGATAAAATCCGTATAAGAACTGTTTCTAAACAAAAGACGGTAGTTGTCTTTCGTTCTTGAACTGTCTATACAAGTGTTTGAGCCGACGTAGTTTTCGTCACGCTCGTTTTCATTTTCTATGGGGCAAATATCCGTTTTGTGATACTTCTCCATATGGCATACTAAATACGATATTTTGGTTTCCTCCTTTTAATTTTTTGGTCGTAAAATAGCCTCGCAGAGCACACTACTTTCAAGGAAAGTATAGTGTGCTATACTTTACAAGCCTTCTATAAAGTTTTGCTTGCCGTTTGCTTGCGCTCACGGCGGGTGATAATGATGATAATTTTTCATTTTACTTTCCTCCTAAATTTAATAAAGCCCTACAATAAGTAGGCGGCGAAAACGCCAAAAACTTAACCTTTTGATAAATTTTTTTTCTTACAAAAGGGCGCAAAAAAGTCGCTGATAAAACTACCACCGACCTAAAAGGTGTAAGAGCACAATGCCACGTACACAATATTAAGTTTCTAATTTTTTCTACATAAACACATCTCCTTTCCGATAGGGAATAAAAAATCCGTGTAAAAATCTCGCCCACGTATGGGTTCACTTCTACACGGATTCTTATCCGGAAGTATTCGATTTTTGAGTGTAGCACCTAAAAAATTGTACCACAAAATAGACCTATCGCCAAACCCCGTTTTTCAACGTTGGCGCGCCTTCTTGAAAAGTTGGTCAGTCTTTCCAAGCCTTTCACTATTAGATAGAGAAAGGACGGCACATTGTCGTAAAAAATTGCACGACAATAAAACCCTAAATAAGCCGTTTTGTTTCCCTTTATGTAAAACGACTTCGGGTAAACGTGAGAAGCTATCCCACAAGCGTACTAATGTACGCTTACAAAGCCTGCAGTCACGAGCAAGCCAAATCAAGGGGGATAAACCCCTTAATTATATATACCCACACAAAGCATAATCTAAACATATGTTCGTGTTTGTAATTCTATTTTATCATAACTTTTTAATAAAGTCAATAGTCAGGTGTACAAGAACGTGTACACCTGACTATTTTTTGAGAAGTTTTTTGTCGTTTTATGTAATTTTTATATTTGCTTCTTTTCTATCGGCAAACAAATCTCTATATATCGTTCTTTTGCCCATTCACCATTAGGACGCCAATGCATCGCCACTACTTCAGGCGCATTTGCAAAAACGCAATCAGTTGTTGGCAACCATTCAGTAACAATTTTCTTTCTAATGTCGGTATAGTCAGCGATAGGTCGTTTTTTCTTTTCCGTTTCAAAAACAACGTAGGTTTGTTTAGGAATAACAAGCACCTCAAAACCCATTTTATCCATAAAATCTACACCTGTTATTTTGGGATTAAAAAGTTCTTTTCTTGTCCATTCGTCCAATTTATACGCAACGTAAAAATCGTAACCGTCGTCATCAATGTTTGTGATTACCATATAATCGGTAGAATAATCGCAAGATGCTCCAATTAAAAGCCATTGTTTTGCACGTGTTGACGTTAAAAACGCTTCTTCTTGTTTTATGCGCTCTTCGCCGTAAGGAACACCCGTAAATCGTTTTTTGTAACCAACTAAAATAAGTTCGGATTTCTCTTCAATTTTATATGTCATTTCACATCCTCCAATAAAATCAGGTTTAACGAAAAGACGAGAAAAGGATTTTACGGAACAAGCGTTTTTCACTTGTGACGGCATTATACCGTGAAATTTATAAAAGGCACGGGAAAAACTTTCAGGTGTTTTATATCCGTACTTGAAAGCTACGTCAATAACTTTCATTTTCTTGCTTAATAAATCGTTTCCTGCAAGCGTTAATCTTCTTCTACGGATATACTCTCCAAGCGTAAAACCGCACGTTATACCAAACACTCTTTGAAAATGAAAACTTGACGAATACGCGTGTTTAGCCACTTCTTCATAATCAATTTTTTCTGTAATGTTTTCTTCGATATAATCAATCGCGTTTTGTAAATTTTCAATCCAATCCATTTCTTAACCTCCGCGATTTTATTATATCTAAAATTATTTTAGAAGTCTTGACTTTTTGTGCT
>JAFVWA010000229.1 GCA_017501885.1 Clostridia bacterium
CTGATAAGCATATGAAATGCGACGACCTGCCTTACGGTGGTGGCGCAGGTATGGTTATGACACCTCAGCCTATCGTTGACAGTGTGAGAGCCGTTGATCCTGAAAACAAAGCAAAACGCATTTATATGTCCCCAAAAGGGAGAACTCTTTCCGTTGATATTGCAAAAGAACTTGCAAAAGAAGAAAATCTCTTATTCTTATGCGGACATTATGAAGGGGTGGATGAAAGAGCGCTTGAAATTTGCGGTTTTGAAGACTTATCAATCGGAGATTACGTCTTAACGGGCGGTGAACTTGCGTCTATGGTCGTTATAGACGCTTTATTAAGATTCCTTCCCGGTGTTTTGGGCTCGGACGCTTCTGCGCTTGATGAGAGTTTTTCTGAAGGACTTTTAGAATACCCGCAATACACACGTCCGGTTGTATTTGAAGGCTTAGAAGTTCCTGACGTTCTTCTTTCGGGACATCACGCAAACATTGATAAATGGAGAAGGGAACAAGCGCAAGAATTGACGTTACGCAAACGCCCTGATATTATTAAAAATGATAATTAACTGGTTCCCCGGTCATATGACCAAATCTCTCAGAGAAATTGACGAGAGCATAAAATTAGTAGACGCGATCGTATACGTTCTTGATAGTCGAGCGCCTATTTCGTGCATAAATCCTTCACTTAATAAGGTTATAGGTGACAAACCTATCGTTTATGCGCTTAATAAGGCCGATATGGTATGCGAAAGCGATCTTTTGCCATACGTTGAGAAATTAACCGGCGCAGGCAAAATTGCAGTTAAACTCAATTCTACCGCCTCAAATACGGGAAAAATTATTGCAGAGAAATTGCGGACTTTATGCTCGGAAAAAATTGAGAGAAAAAAAGCGCGCGGAATTAACGCAGTTATACGCGCCATGGTCATAGGTGTTCCAAATTCCGGAAAATCCACTCTTATAAACAATATTTGCGGAAAAAGCAAAACGCTTACGGGCAATAAAGCAGGTGTTACGAGAGGACAACAGTGGGTAAAAATCGGACAATATCTCGAACTTCTCGACACTCCCGGAACTCTTTATCCAAAATTAGACAATTATGACGTAGCGTTAAACCTTGCCTTTATTGGTAGCATACGAGACGAAGTTGTTGATAAAAATGAACTTGCATTAGAGTTAATAAAAAAATTAACTAAATTAAACAAGGGCATAGAAGAGCGCTACGGGTTTTTGCCGTCGGGCGATGCGCTTTGCGACTTGGAAAAAATTGCTTCAGTCAGAGGTTTTATATTAAAAGGTGGCAACGTTGATTATGACAGAGCCTCAAACGCAATATTAGACGATTTCCGCAAGGGAAGAATGGGAAAAATAATACTTGAATAGTATGAAGACAATCGAATTATTTCAACATGATAAAAACTATAACGGACTTATTGCCGGAGTAGACGAAGCAGGACGTGGCCCTTTATGCGGGCCTGTCGTTTGCGCGTGTTGCGTAATGGGGGACGTTTTTATCGATGGAATAAACGATAGCAAGAAAATTTCTGAGAAAAAACGTGAACTTTTATTTGAAGAAATTATCAACAAAGCAATCGCTGTCGGTATAGCGATTGTTGACGAAAAAATTATTGACGAAATAAATATTCTTAACGCCACCAAGAAATGTATGGAAAATGCTATAAAAAATCTTAGTATTACGCCTGACATAGTATTGATTGATGCCGTAAAAGGATTAAATATAAACGCAAAAACCGAATCAATAATCAAGGGCGATGCAAAAAGTTATAACATAGCGGCAGCATCTATCGTAGCAAAAGTCACAAGAGATAGAC
>JAFVWA010000230.1 GCA_017501885.1 Clostridia bacterium
AAGTGCAGGCAAGCCGAGTTTAGTAATCTCAGACCCGAAGAAAGAGTTGTATGAAAAACACGCTCTTCACTTAAAGAGAGAGGGATATAAAATTTCCGTGCTTGACCTAAGAGAACCTTACAGTTCTGCAAGATGGAATCCGATGAACGTGCTAATCAGGAGAATCAGACTTGTAAAGGAACTACAAAACAACTGTGTGCATAAAGACGGTAAGTATTACGGCGCAGGGGAAGAATTTATTTCCTATCGTGATGCAAGAACGAGAGTGCAAGAACTCAAAGACGAAATCTTTGAAAATGCTATGGACTTAGTTTATACGCTTTGTCCTGTGCAAAATAGAGACCAACCGACGTGGGAAGAGGGCGCACGAAACTTGATTTTTGGTTTAGTGCTTGCTTTCTGCGAGGACTGTATTAACGGCAAGATGGAAGAAAAACAGTTATTGCTTTTTAACGTTTACCATAACATTACGAAATACTGTTCAGAAGATACCACGAAACTGAGAGAATATCTGCTTGAAGGTAGAGACGAATTTTCAAAAGTAAAGGGTTTGGTAAACACCGTTCTCATTACGTCAGATAAAACCTTAACGTCGTACTTATCGGAAGTAAACAGTTATATGCAACAGCTCGCTGATGACGGTATTTTGTCTCTAACGAGCGAAAATGACCTTGACATAATCAATATGGACGAGGAACCTAATGCTGTATTCATTATCGTTCCCGATGAAAGATTTACAAGACACCGTTTCGTAACGCTCTTTATTACTCAAATGTATAAAGAGTTGGTTGAAAAGGCGAACTTAAATCTACGTAGAAAAGAAGAGGGAATTGATACGGCAATCTTAAAAAGAAATACGTACTTTGTTTTAGATGAGTTCGGAAACTTGCCTAAGTTTGACAATATCGAGGGTATGGTAACCGTAGCACGTTCACGTGGTATTCGCTTCTTGTTCGTGTTGCAGAGTTTTTCACAACTTACTGCAAAATACGGACGAGACATAGGCGACATCATAAAAACAAACTGTAACGTAAAGATTTTCATTGGTTCAGACGATGCGGACACCCGAAAAGAGTTTTCCGAGTTGTGTGGGCAGAAGAAAATCAAAAACTTTTCCGTAAATACGAACGCAGAAAACCCTGCATCAAGTAATACGGGCGCAAGTAATCAACCACTAATTACGGTTGGTATGCTTGAACGTCTTAACGGCGACGAAAAAGGTGATGCCATCGTATCAGTACGTGGTTATGAGCCTATTTGGACGAGATTTACACCGTCTTACGAGTTGGCAAAAGTGTATTTTGCAGACGGTAAAGCGGACATTTCAAAGAGAGAAGCCGTGCTGTTTGATAAGAGTCAGTACGTGTTTGATATTGATATAAACGGACAAGGACAAAGCGTTGAGAATAAAACTCTTGACGAAATCGAAAAGGACGATGAAAAAGAACTTAATTACTTAAAGGCAGAACAAGAACGCATCGAAGATTTGGATAAGAAATGGCAGAAAATTATTGACGATATTCACATAAAGTTGAATGAGTTTATAAAGATGCTCAAAGGCAGAGATGCAAGTGCTGTTCGTAGTATGAAGCTCGAAAATAAAGCAACGTTCTTGTATTCGATAATGGGCGACTATTGCCAAAGCGAAGCCTATGAAATTCGCAATATGGCAGACTATATTGACAAAATGACACACGAACTTATGGATTTACAAGCGAGTGCGGTCAAATAAAAAAAAGGAGAAGAAAATTGAAAAAGACTAAAAACAAACTGCTTATGACGGTATTGGCGATTGCCTTTACCGTGTTGGGTTGCGGTGCGTTGATGGGCAATGCAAGTGGCACTACGGCATTTGCAGCAGAGGCGGATAATGTTTGCGCTCACGAATACGAAACATTTGAGTATGCTCCGACTTGTACGAATAATGGTTTTACCGAATACACGTGTTCTGTTTGTGGAGACGTGTACCGAGACAACTACGTGCAAGCGACGGGGCATAGCTACACCGATGTTGTAATAGAACCGACTTGTACGCATAAAGGCTTTACCACTCATTTTTGTAATGTGTGTGGCTACGAATATGCTGACAATTATGTAGAAGCGACGGGACATACTTACGATGACGTAATTGTAGACCCGACGTGTACCGAACAAGGATACACAACCCATACTTGTCTTGTGTGCGAGTATTTCTATGTAGACAGCGTTGTTCCTGAAAACGGACACGACTATGAATTGGAAATCAAGGAAGTAAGCTGTACTGAGGGTGGATATACGACCTATACCTGTCTTGTCTGCGAGTATTCTTATCAAGATAATATCGTAGAAGCGACGGGGCATAGCCATCAAGAAAGTAAAGTTGAACCCACTTGTGTTTCTTACGGGTTTACAGTACACCTTTGCTCCGACTGTGGAGATAGATATGTAAGTGATTATGTAAAACCCGTAGGGCATACGTTTGAAGATACCGTGTATGAAGCGACGGCAGATAGTATTGGGTACACCAAGCATCAATGTAGTGTGTGTGATTACAGTTATTTATCGGACTATGTAACGAGTGGCGACAATGGATACACGCAACTTCCCGAAGAACCCGATGTTCCCGTAGAGCCTGAACAACCTACGGAACCCATTGAACCCATTGAACCTATTGAACCTATTGAACCCGAAGAACCTACTGAACCGAGTGAACCTACTGAGCCTGAAAACCCTGACTTGGGCGGCGGTGAAGAAGAGAATCCCGATAACGTAGGTGGTGAAACGGAAACACACGAGTATGTATTCGGTTATCAGTATGATAACGAAAGCAAACTTTTAACGATTACATACGACTGTGAGTGTGGCGAAACGTATAACGGCGCTATTCAGTTCTTTATTACTGACAGCGCAGAGAATACGACGGTTGAAGTGTTGAACGGAAACGGAAGTATTGATTTTACGGACAAGCAAGACGATTACACGGTAATTGTTATTGAAGAATCGGGTAACGTTATTGGCGTGCTTGATGTCAAGAACAAGGTAGAAGAACCCGTTGTTCCCGATAAACCCGAAGTTCCCGTAGAACCTGACGTTCCGAGTGAACCTGATGAACCGAAAGAGCCGAGCGATACTACTGAGCCTGAAAACCCCGTAGAACCTAACGAGCCTACCGAACCTGAAACACCTAA
>JAFVWA010000231.1 GCA_017501885.1 Clostridia bacterium
CGCGCACCTCGTTCTACATAAAGTTTATGAGTTTTATAACCTACAAAAGAAAACACAATCGTATCTGAAGCAGGAGGGGACTGTAAAGTATATCTTCCGTTCAATGATGTATTAGTCCCTATCGTCTTCTGTTTTTGATAATAAACATTAGCATATGGCACCGGTTCGCCTGTTTCTGCATCAACTACCTTACCCTTTATCTGTGATAAAACATGAAGGGGAGATAATACACATAGCAATGTAAGCCCGTCAGGCTCGCTGTCTTGCTGAATTTCTATTTCTTCCTCTTCTTCATCATCAAAAAGTTCTTCGCCTTCTTCTTCAGCAAGCTTTGCAAGTGAAAGCATTTCTTCGCTATCTTCGTCCTCGTCCTCAGTCTCGTCGTTGTCGAGATACTCCTTCCAGGATTCGTCTTCGTCGTCAAGGTCGGTTTTCTCGTCTTCGTATTGACTAAGTTTTGCACATTGACGGCAGAGTGTTTGACCGGGCTTTAAGTAGTTTTGGTGGCACTTAGGACAAAGTTCCATTATTTCTTGTTCTTCTTCGTCGTCAACTGCGAAAACTAATTGTGGACCTTTTTTAAGCTCTGCTTTACAAACGTCGCAATACTCCTCGCCTTCTTGAATATAATTAAGCTCACATCTTGGGCATAAAACGTATTTTGGCATGTGTTTTCTCCGTATATATCATATATATTGTTTAGGGCACGTGTTTGTTACTACCCATAATCGCCCTATATTATATCCATATACCGTCAATTTGTAAACTGTTTTTTTAAAGTTTTTTTAATTTATTTTTTTGGTGCAATATTTTTTGTTAAGTAAGCTAATAAACCTACGCGATAACCCTTAATTTTCGGCATTACCATAAGGTGTTTGGCGTGCTTACCCCGTCATAACTATTAAACGTTGGTATCTTCTTTTGTTGGTCGCCTAACAGCACTCCCGTAAGTTTTTCTTCTAACTCAGGAATGCTTTCAACTTTTCCGTTTAGGTAATCTATAAGCCTTTGCCTATTCGCTTTAAGCCTTTGAATAACTCCCCCAAGTCTTATATCTTGTATATCAAAGCCGTGGGGCTTGCTATCGGTAAACCACATTTGCCTAAAATGTTCTATAAATTCTTGAACGTATTTTATAACCGTTAAATGGTCTTTTATAACGTTAAGTAGTTGCTCTTTGTCTTTGCTGTCGTAAGCCTTTCTCGTTCTTAACCCTAAATCGTATTTTACCTTCATGACTTTGCATAGTTTTTCGTAACTGCTAAAAATATAGGCAAAATTTTTGCTACGGTTTTTTGCACGCCTAAACTTTCTTTCCATTTTTATAAAGAAGTCTTTTTCGTCGCCGACAACAGTGCTGTCAAACTTTCCTAAAAAAGTATCGCCGTATAAAAACTCTTTTGCGCCACAAGAAGTGTCTACACATCTTTGCTCACAGTCTTCTCTTCGCATGTCAAGTAGCATAAAATCATCAAGGTTTTCGTTGAAAATCTCGCTAAATTTTTGCTTAAGATTTTTAATTCCAAAGTTGCCCTTTACGCATTCCGACGCATATAAAAGGCTTGGCAGAACGGCATTTGCAGGCACTTCGTTTCCACCGTCTCCCCACATTGTTAAAACTACGTTGTTTACGCACTTTTTTGTGCAAGCCTTTATGGACTTTTTAATTCTACCGAACGATAGTTTGTTCCCTGAATGAAAACCTTGCCATTTCCAAGCCCCACCTGCAAACCAAATCTCTTTGCCAAAATCGCGGTGTCTGTCAATCATGTCTTCGTAAACCTTTTGGTCATCCGTGTAATAATCCCAATATATTAACGACACGTTGTCAGGAAGCCTTTCTCTTATCTCTTTTGGAACAACTTTGCTTTTTTGTCCGTTGGTAGGATAATATATTCCGCCGTTTATTATGCGGAAAAACATATCCCCCCACATAAGCAAATTAAATCCATACTTTTTAGCAATCTCACTTACCCTTGATAAGTGATTCATAAAGATATCAAATTTTGGTTTATATCCATGTTTACGAAAATACTTACCTGCACCAAGCAACATTGCTTCGTCCATACCGATATTTACGGTTTTAGTTGAATAGCTGTTAGATATGCTCTTAAACATATTGTCGATTAACTGGTAAGTTTCCTCTTCTTCGGCAAGCAATGTTCCGCCTGCATCAAGCAAAGGCTTAAATCTATTCCATAAAAATATCGAAGTGAGATGCGCAAGCGTTTGAATACACGGTTGAAGCTCTATTCCGTGTTCCTTTGCAAAAGCGTCTATCTCTCTTATTTCTTTTTGAGAATATCTTCCCCTTAAATAACCGAAAAGTGGTTCTTCAGGAATTTCATAGGTGTCTTCGGTATATAATTGCAAAAGGTTATAACCCATTTTTTCAAGGTTTACTATAAATCTTTTCAAGCCGTCGATTGACATAACTGAATTTCTCGAACAGTCAAGCATAACGCCAAGTTTCTTGTTTTCCATACGCTTCTCCTTTGCTTAACATTATATATTACTGCCAAATTCAAGTCAATACCGCAAAATAAACAAAGCCACGATATATCGTGGCTTTTTTCTGTTTTATGCTTTTTCTAAGAGCATCTTATCTGCGACGAGTGCTATAAACTCGCCGTTAGTCGGCTTTTCCGTGCCCATAAATGCACGAACACCTAAAATATTGTTTATATTATCAATTCTTCCCCTATTCCAAGCAACTTCTATTGCGTGGCGAATTGCACGCTCTACTTTACTTGCCGTCGTTTGATACTTTTCACCGATAGACGGATAAAGCTTTTTAGTAATGTTATTTATAACGTCGGGATCTTCAACTGCCATCTTTACACCTTCCCTTAAAAACGAATAGCCTTTAATATGTGGCGGAATGCCTACGTTGATAAATATCTTGCTTATCTTTTCTTCTAACGATATTTTATGAAAAACCCCTGAAGCGTTATTCAAATCTTTTTGTTTATCTCTGCCTTCGCAAATTTCTATAAGTCTTTTTTCCAAGATAGGGAAATTGTATGGCTTTGACATAAAGTAATTTGCACCTGCTTTTGTAGACGCATAAACTACTTCTTCTGAATTCATTGCACTTAAAACAATTATCTTGACACCCAAAGAAAGTTCTTTGATTTTGTTTATAACCACCAACCCGTCATAACCTTTTAGAACTAATTCAGTTATAAAAATATCTGGCTTTCTTTCGGCAACTTCGGTTATTGCCTTTATACCGTCCGTTGAACTTCCTATAACTTTAAATGAAGACGCTTCTAATAAAGCCGTGAGTTCGTCCAAAATTTCTTTTGTGTCTTGTAGTAAGTAAACCGTTC
>JAFVWA010000232.1 GCA_017501885.1 Clostridia bacterium
AGCTATAAAACAGCATTGAAAGTTAAAGAGTACTATCTTAAAGATTCTCGCTTCTTCAACCTTAAAAAGCCCTCTTGGCATATTATCCCAATAACGAGGAAAGAGGTACTTAGAGGTATCTGGAGAGAAATACCTTTCTAGTAATAGTAAGGTGTTAATAAATAAAAATCATTAGGAGGAATTACATAAATGAAACTAAAGTTAGAAACTAAGAATAAACAACAAGAACTCGTTTTAGAGTACCTTGAAAGTAATGCTTCGGATACCTTGATTGAGAAAATCAATAATGGTGTTCGTGTTACTAAGGATAACGTTGAACTCGTTAATAAGAAAGACTTAGACGGGTTCTTTAAGTATGCAACGGGTGAAGCAAGAAAGTTAGTAGAGAAAGGTGCTACAAGTGCTTGCGTAGAAGATAGCGTTGTATTTGGTTGGGCTATTCACTACTTCGAAGAAGAGAGTATTGAAGGCACTTTACTAAACCTTGATGGTACGCCTTACAAGAAACCTATACCGAAGAGCACTTATAAACCACCGGTTAAGGTTGAACCACCAAAGCCTACTAGCAGTCAACTATCAATGTTTGATGCACTAATAGAACAACCTAAGGAAGAACCAAAGGTAGAACAACCAACAATCGTTAAAGAGAAGCCAAAGGGTGGTTGGATATATGAACAATATATGAAATACCAAGAGCAATATCCAAACCACGTAATAGCAAGACGACTTGGTGATTTCTACGAGATATTTGGCAAATATGCCTTTGAGGTTGGTAACTATCTTGACTTGACTATCACCGGTAGAGATTGTGGACTTGATGAAAGAATTCCAATGATTGGCTTCCCCTATCACTGCTCTCAAAACTACTTTGAAAAGATTATTAAGAAATTTAATCTTGCCATCTTAGAAAAAGATGAACTCACCTTCTATCAAGACGAAGATGAAGAAGACATCGAAGAATTAAGCGAAGAAGAAATGCGTCAATTCGATGGTGATATGGGTGAAGTTAATATAGATGAGCAAGATAAATTGCTATCTAAACTATATGGACTATTTAATAACAATATTGTATATGTTGGAGGTTAATATGAAAGTTGAGAAAATTAAACCAATACCTAAATATATTTTAAGGCTTATCCGTAAAGAAGATTTACATTGCCACCCTGCTCAAGATAGACATAGACGCTTCTATGCTTATCTTACTAAGAATGACGGTGAGCTTGTTAAAGTTACCGTTTGTTGTATAAATACTAAGGGTAATTGGCATTGTAAACAAATTGCAGTGCATGGTATTGACTCTAAAGAATGCTTTGTAAAAGATATGGTATTCCACTATATCGGTGGATATAACGTTGGTTGGTACTTTGAAGGGCTTCAAAAGACTCAAAGTTGGTATGAAAGCGAAGACTGGGGATACTCCGAAGATAGATGGTTTGACCCATTCGCCTTTGTTGTAAATCGTGATATCGCACTTAAAGAAAAAGAGTTTAAATATAGTGCTATCAACCTTTACAACGGACAAGATATATTCAAATACCTTCGTTTATATAGAAAGTATCCGCAAA
>JAFVWA010000233.1 GCA_017501885.1 Clostridia bacterium
TATGTATAAAAACGGATTGTACGTTGAAAAAGATGAAAAAGAAGCGTATCTTATTTTTAAGTATTGTAGTGAAAGTTTAGATGAGTATAAAGAAAAAGCTTTTGGGGCAGACATTTATATTCGCCTTGCAGATTGTTATTATAACGGTAGTGGAATTGGTAAGGATTTAGTATTAGCATTAGAATACTATCAAAAGGCTGAACGCCTTTATTATCCAAGAATTTTAGACGGCGATTTTATGTATAAAAAGCAATACGAACGTTCCATTACAATGCAACAATTAGTTCGTGAAGAATTAAAAAAGGAAATTCCCGATTATTCGTGGACAAATAAATGCGAGTCAATTTGACTCGCATTTTAATTTTATAAAATCCCTATGACTATTGCAATTAGTTCGGTGGTTTTTTCTTTTATAAGCCTTGCCTTTTGTTTGTTAGTATGTTACAATATCTTGGTGGAAAGATATTTATGTTTAGATATTGGTGATAAAAGGATAGGCGTTGCCGTTTCCGACCCGTTTAATAGTGATTCTTTGCCTGTGGAAACTTACCATAGAAAGAATCTAAAGACCGACCTTGTTAAAATTGCCGACTACGTTAAAGAAAAGTGCGCCACCGTTTTGGTGTGTGGGTTGCCCGTTAATTTCGACGGGACACCATCAGTTCAAACTCAGCGCGCTAAATTTTTTATAGACAAACTCAACGAAACGCTTAGTGTTAAAATCGTTTGCGTTGACGAGCGTTGCTCCACCGTAGAGGCTGAAGAAGTTTTAATAGGGCAAGGCAAAAGTCGTGAAGAACGCAAAAGTTGCGTTGACGCTCTAGCCGCCGCTACTATCTTGCAAGGGTATCTTAACCAAATAAATAAAAATCAAGTAAAAAGGAGAATATAAAAATGAGCGAAAAGGAAAAGAAATGTACTTGTGGTTGTGATGAACACGGCCACGAAGACTGTGATTGCGGATGCGAAAACGACGATATCGTTGAACTTACCACTGAAGACGGAAAGGTTTTGAAGTTCTATTTCGTTGGAACTATTGAATACAAAGGCAAATTCTACTCGGCTTTCGAGCCTGCTGAACAAATGGAAGGTATCGAAGACGACGACCTTATCATCTTTGAACTTTCAGGCGACGACGAAGAAACTGCTGAACTTCTTCCCGTAGAAGACGAAGCGCTTTTAGACGAAGTTTTCGAAGAGTTCTGCCGTGTTTTAGAAGAAGAGGAATTAGCTGACGAAGCTATGGAATTAGAACCTGAAGATAACTAATTTATCAGCAAATTCAAAATTAACAAACGAAAAAAGCAGGTGGCTTTATAATAAGCCACCTGCTTTAATTTTGTCTTATTTTAGATGTAAGGTAAGGGTTAGTTAAAAAATCTTAAAATGGTTTCGGCAGTAATCAAAGAGCCTGCTTTGAGAGAAGTTATATCAATCCATTCTTCTCTAGTATGTGCGCCACCACCTTTATAACTACCAACGCAAACGGCGGGAACACCTAGCGACATAGGAATATTTGCGTCGGTAGAGCCTGACTTTTGATGGCACTCAAGTCCCGTATGCTTTTGGCAGATTTCAACGATATCTTTGGACATTTGTTGTAGTTTTTTATAGTCAACGTCCTTTTCGCAAGGTCTTTCGCCGAGAAGTGTAACCGTTATCTTTGCTTTGTGGTTTTGTTTGTGTTTTTCAATCGTTTCATTAATGTATTTTTGCATAATTGCAA
>JAFVWA010000234.1 GCA_017501885.1 Clostridia bacterium
AAAACGGCTTGTTCTAACCCCTGTTCTAACCCAACGTGCATTTTCCGTGTTAAAACCGAAGAATTTTACTATCATTTTTTACTTTGAAATATTTTTATTTATTTTTAGCAATAGAAAAGACGGCACCGCATAGCGATACCGTCTATCTATATATTATTCAGTTTTATTTTGCTTTATAAGCGAGATATTCTTCGATAGAAGTAAAACCGAGTGCTTTCATTTCTTGACTTGCTTTTTCTAAAAGAGAAAGTTCGCTTTCTTTCTTGATTGCAGGTTCTTCATCAGAATAGGCAGACAAAATTGTATTTGCCGCTTTTATCTTAAAACTGAAATCAAGGTGTGAATACACGTTTGCCGTTGTCGAGAAATCCGAGTGACCAAGCCACTCTTGAATTTCTTTTAATGGTACGCCACTTGCAAGCATATTACTTGCACAACTGTGCCTTAAATCGTGAAATCTAATATGTCTTAAACCGTTTTCCTTAATCAAGTCTGCAAACTTCTTCGTTAAATGGTCTGGGTAAACGATTTTACCATCTTCTACCACGCAAACGTAATCTAAATATCTCTTGTCGTAAACGTTGCCGTAGAAGGCTTTATTTTCCTCTATTTTAGCCTTATGACGAAGAAGCAGTTCTTCTACGGGCGCAATCAGTGGAAGCGTTCTATGGCTCGTTTTAGTCTTTAATTCGTCGCTTAAAATGACTTTCTTTTCAACAACGAGCACCTTGTGATTAATCGTTATGAGTTTATGCTCAAAATCGACTGCGCTCCACCTAATACCCAACACTTCGCTTCTACGGAAACCGTAATAGGCGGCAAGTGTTAAAGGAACTTCTAACGGATGACCTTTTATAACTTCAAACAGTTTTTTCATTTCGCCTTTGTCGTAATAAGACATTGGCGATTTTTCTTTATGTATCGGCTCTAAAAAGTCAAACGGATTGTCGGGAATCAACTTTGCTTGATACGCTTTGCGAAGTGCGGGACGAAGAACACAGTTATAATGTTTTAGACTAATTTCTTTCACGCCACGTTTTCTTTCGCTATCGTAAAACTCGTTTAATTCCTTTTCGGTAACGTCGATTAAACGTAGCTTGCGCTTATCAAAGAATTTTTTAAAGAGTGGAATATAGCGTTTGTAGCCGTAATACACCGAAGCAGAAAGTTTTGGCTTTCTTTCTTCAACGTATCTATCGCAGTAATCAGTAAAAAGCATTACTGCATCCGACTTATCAGCTTCACTCACGTTTGCACGACGAGAAATTTTATTACGCGAAGCGATAAGTTCTTTTTCAAACTCTTCAGCTTTTTCTTCGGCAATTCTTTTGGCTTCTTTTTTATTTCCACGTTCTTTTAAGCCCGTGCTTATCCATTTATGCCTTTTTACGTTTGCTTCGTCGTAATAAGTTATAACGCCGTATAAAAATCCTTTTTTTGCGTGAATGCTTACGTTCACGATTTCACCTCCGTACCATTAAGAAGATATGAGATTACGTTAATCTTTGGGATTTTGTATTCTCTACCAACTTTTCTTGATTTTATTTCTCCTCGTTTTACCAATTTATATGCAAGTACTTGTCCGATTTGGAGCATTTGCATTAAATCTTCCACACTGACAACGTCAGGATAGTTCTCAAACATTTCGTTTGCTTTTGGTTCATTGTTTACAATATTTTTATTAAAAGCGCTTTGCGCCGTTATTTTGTTGTTTATAGTATTTTTCCTCCATTTATTTGGTGGTTGCGGGATAACCTCCTTTTAATTCGTTACGCATTTGTTTTCCCTTATCATCGTAACCCCGCCAACTCATAAATACGGTGGATTTTATACCACGCTTCCGTGTTTCCTGTTTCATT
>JAFVWA010000235.1 GCA_017501885.1 Clostridia bacterium
CCACCGATTTGGATTAAAATCAATATTATTATTTGCCCAAAAATCGTCCAATGCGTTGCCGTATCAAAAACAACAAGCCCAGTCACACATACAGCTGACGTTGAAGTGAACAAGGAATCAATAAAGGAAGTCCATTCGCTCGATTTGCTTGATATAGGAAGGGAAAGCAAAAATGCCCCAATAAAAATTACTGCTGCAAAACCGAGTAAAATAATTTGAAAGGAAGATAATTTGAATTTTGTTTTAACTTCCATAAACACACCTCTAGAATATCTTTCTTCGCTAATCATTGTACTATATTTCTTATAAAGAAAACTCTCGCCATTTAATAACGAGAGTTAAACAAAAAAATCAGACCCCGTAGGCGTAACTCTTTTTTAATTATTAGAAAATTTGAAGGTCGTAATTTGTTTATATGTTTCCCCTGCCTTTAACTTGGTTGAAATAAAATTGGGTTGATTTATCGCATCGGGATACCCTTGCGTTTCAAAACAAAACCCACTATTTTCACCATAGGAAACATTGTTTTTACCCAAAGGTCTATTAACGTAATTTCCCGTATATAAATGTAGTATATGGTTTGTCGTATAGCAATCTAACCTTATTCCTGTTTTTTCTCCTACTGCGGTTGCTGCAAAAACCAACTTATCCTTTTCTTTATCAAGAACAAAACTATGGTCAAATCCCTTTCCTATCGTTAGTTGTTGATGCTTTTGCTTTATCCCATCTAAAATTGGTTTAGAATCTATAAAATCAAATGGTGTATTTATTACACTTTCGATCTCCCCTTTAGGAATAAGATTATCATTCAAGGGAATATACTTTTTAGCATTTATCTTTAATAAATGCCTTAAAATATTTGCTGTTTCGTGTCCATTTAAATTAAAAAAAGTGTGATTTGTTAAATTACAAATTGTATCTTTATCGGAAACTGCATTATATTCAATATATAATCTATTGCTATCGTCAAACGAATAAACAACCGAAACAAACATATTTCCGGGATACCCTTCTTCTCCGTCGGTTGACTTCAATGAGAATATAAGTTTATCGTTTTGTTGTTCACAATCCCAAACCTTACGACTAAAACTTTTAATGCCACCGTGTAAGTGATTTTTGCCATTGTTTTTTGGAAGAAGATATTCTTTACCATTTAGAATAAATTTTGCATCTTGGATTCTACCGCAACATCTTCCTACGGTTGCCCCAAAATATTCTTCTCCCGTTTCGTATCCATTTACATCATTATAACCTAAAACAACGTCTTTCATTTCGCCTTTTTTATCAGGCACAATAATGGAAACAATCGCAGCACCTAATTGACTTATTACAACCTTTGAACCTTTAATATTCTCTATAACGTAATGATTGACTGCATTTCCTTCTGCATTATAGCCAAAGAAGTATTTACTTATATTTGACATCTTTACTCCTTTTATGCTCTTATAGAATAATTTATAAAAGGTTAAATTACCTTTATACTTCCTTGTTTTCTAATTTTAAGCACGTGACAGGAATTATCTCCAAATACTGCTTCAACAAACTTTTTATAATTATTAACGAAGTCGTTCTTTACAAACGCTTGAATCGTACCCGCAAAACCACCACCGTGTACTCTTGAAACACCATATTGTTCTAATAATAATGCTCCACTAAATGCCAAAGCAACTGACACGTTTTGATTTTGCACGTCCCTATTCGTATAGACGTTTTGCAAGTATTTGAACGAAGAATTTCCGGAGTTTTTAATAATAGATAGGAAAGCTCCAACATCATCTTTCTTTAATGCATCAACTGCATTTTCTACGTGACGTTCTTCCTTAAAGAAATGGAAAGCACGAAGAGTTGCTCTATCTCCTGCAACTTTTCTTATTTCGGGAAGATGGAGATAAAATTGCGTAGCATCACAATCTCTCAACACTTCTTTGCCGAAGTAATTTGCTACCTTTTTCATCTCCAAAGGAATCATCGCATAGTCATCAGTTAAATCAACGTGTGAACCTTTTGTATCGACGATACAAATACTATAACCATATTTCTCAAAGTCCACGTCAAGTTTATTGACTATCGGTTTTTCGGGGTTTTTGAAATCAACGTATATAAGTCCACCAACTGAACTTGCCATTTGATCCATTAGCCCACAAGGTTTTTTGAAATAAACGTTTTCTGCAAATTTTGAAGTTTGGGCAAGTGTTATGGCATCTATTTTGTTATCATTAAATAATCCTGATACAATTGCACCAATAACATTTTCAAAAGCAGCAGATGAAGATAAACCCGAACCAATTAATACTTCACTCGTTGTATAAGCATTAAATCCACCTATCTTATAGCCACGCTCTTTTAATCCTTTTAATACTCCACGAACTAAACTTGCAGTATCTCCCGTTTCACTTTCTCTAATTTCCAAATCGTTAATATCAATGGAAATCATATCATATCCATTAGATACAACTTTTACTATATTGCTATTATTCGTAGAAGTAATTGCAATAATATCAAGGTTAATTGATGCCGCTAAAATTTTTCCGTGCTGATGGTCCGTATGATTTCCACAAACCTCAGTTCTTCCGGGCGCACTAAAAATGTTAATATCGTCTTGACAAAATAAAATCTCGTATTCTTTTATAGCGTTTATATATCTATTTCGTTGGTGTTCAATCAACTTCTCATCTACATAAATATCTTTAAGAAGGTTATCATACATTCCTTTCTTAAAATTTTCTACCGCCTTAACTGAATTAATCATTTTTTATTCCCCTTCATTCTTCCATATATTTACTTATTTCGCTGTTTCTACAACCAATTCTGAAAAATCCCCACTCTTTAATGTTTCTAACATAATTGTCGCACTACTTACGTTAGTAGCAAGGGGTATTTTTTGAACGTCGCAAAGTCTTAAAAGTGCAGAAACGTCAGGTTCGTGCGGTTGAGCGGTCAACGGATCACGTAAGAAAATTATTAAGCCTAATTCTCCATTTGCAAGCATTGCTCCGATTTGTTGGTCACCACCAAGTGGACCACTTTTCATTCTTTTGATAGGCAACGCCGTTTCGCCCATAATGAGCGTTCCCGTCGTTCCTGTAGCATATAATTCATATTTTGCAAGAACATCTTTATATTTCTTTGCAAGTTCAATTATTTCAGCTTTCTTCTTATCGTGTGCTATCAATGCAATTTTCATTTGTATTCTCCTTATTAGAATACAATCTTAAAAGTATTCTTTCCTTCTTTTGGAATTTCGTATTTTTCGTCAAGAACAGGTCCACAAGAGTGAGAACCCACACCACTCATAGCTAAATCAACACAAACGTTTACAAAGTCGTTTTCAGGCAAATCAAAGTTATGTGTTGTTTTATAAAGTTGTTTTGTAGTATAAGGGTTTACCGAGAACGAGAAAGGTTTTTCTGCCGTTAGCGTAAACAAATCTTTTACACAAAGATATTTGCTTTCACAATGACTACCCGATTCTTGTGGACGTATAAACTTATTATCATAGTTTTCTTTAGCGTTGCTTTCGTAATAACCATATTCGCAAGCAACGTTTTTATCTACGTAACTTTCCGTTTTACCAAAACCAACGAAAGCAAACTTGTTATATTTCTTCTTTATACCAAACTCAAAACCAAATCTCGGTAAAGATTGAATATGCGCCCCTACTTTATATTCCGTTTCGATTGTAAGTGCGTTGCCTTGTACCACATATTTAACAGTAAAATCAAGGGTAGGCATTAAACAATTTGCGCCAATAATACCGGTTGCAACGTAACCATTTTCGGTTTTTTCACAAGAGAAAATTTCAGGTCTAACTTCGGGCAAACGATATTTCGTTTCCCACAAAGGTAATAATTCTCTATCGTTATCAGTATAACGAAGTATATTCCAACTCATAGGAGTTTTCAAAACTTCTTTACCGTCTGCTTTTATTGATGTTAAGCAACCCGTATAAGAATCTACGGCAATTTCCACTTCTTTTGCTTTTCCTTTTGCTTCAGGAATTGCAACGTCGGTAATCTCCGATTCAACCTTTCCGCCATAAACTGCCTTCATCTCTAAAGCGTTAGATTTAATCTTTCTATCAGGAGTCAAAAGTCCGTCACAGCAGAAGTTTCCATCGTGTTCTTTCTCGCCGAAATCACCACCATACAAGAAACCTTTTCTCGTCTTGATAGCGTGGTCTGCCCATTCCCAAACGAAAGCTCCCATACATTGTTCATTTTTATAAATCAAATCCCAATACTGTGAAATATCTCCACAACTATTTCCCATTGCATGTGTATATTCACAAAGTACAAACGGACGAAGTTCTTTTGGATTTTCAAGGACTTCTTTTTTTATTCTTTCAATGCTTGGATACATCATACTAACTACGTCAACAAGTTCGGTGTAGTAGTATTTTTTATCTGCTTCTTGCAAGTTTTCATAATGAACAGGTCTTGTTTTATCACGCTTACGAATATATTTTACTCCCTCAAAGAACGCTTTACCGAAAGAACTTTCATTTCCAAGCGACCACATTATTACGCAAGCACGGTTTTTATCTCTTTCTACAAGAGCAACGTGTCTATCAGCAATACCGTCGGTGAAAAATTCGTTTTCTGCGTATTCAGACCAAGGTTCGTGGTCGTAACCACCATATCTTAAAGCAGCACCGTGCATTTCTACGTCTGCTTCATCCATAATATACAAACCGTGGAAATCACAAAGCTTGTAAAATTCAGGCATATTAGGATAATGCGAAGTTCTAACCGCATTAACATTAAGTTCTTTCATTAACTTAATATCTTCCATTAAGTTAGCAAGCGTAACCGTTGCACCCGTTTTACAGTTAAAGTCGTGACGGTTTACACCTTTAAGTTTAATAGCTTTTCCGTTAATTTTGAAAACTTTGCCGTCAATAGTAACTTGTCTAAATCCAACTTTATCAATAATCAATTCGCCTTCTGCTTCTAACTTTAAGGTATAAAGTTCAGGATTTTCGGCTGACCATTGTCTAACGTTCTTTACGTGAAACTCAACGCTTTTCTTTGCAGGAACTACCGTTTTCGTTTGCTTAAACGATACAGTAATCGCTATCTTACTTTCATTAAAGAAAGTGAGTACACCATCTTTGCCATCAAGTTCAGTAATAAAACGATAATCAGTAATATGTTTTTCAGGACGTTTTAAGAGATAAACGTTTCTAAATATACCCGAAAAACGGAATTTATCTTGACATTCTAAATATGTAGAAACACACCATTTTAAGACGATAACATCAAGTGTATTTTCACCATTTACCACTAAATCGGTAATATCAAATTCACTCGTTGCGTGAGAAATTTGCGAATACCCTTTCTTTACGCCATTAACGTAAAGATAGAACGCACTATCAACACCTTCAAAGTTAAGATAATATTTTTCTCCGTCCTTTTTATTTAACGTAAACATTCTACGATAATGCCAACAAGGATTTACGTTAGGAATATGCGGAAGTGTTACAGGGAACGGATAACGATGATTCAAATATTGAATATGGTCATAGCCGTGCATTTGCACACAAGAAGGTACAGGAATTGTTTCAGTTAATTTTTCATTTATATCTACTTCTGAAACGTGATTATGCTGTTTTATTTGCCAATCACCATCTAAAGAAACGAAACGAGAACTTGAACGTCTATCAATAATCCCAAATTTGTTCCTTATTCTATCGCTATTTGCGAAAGGGATATAATAACTTCTATGTGGCTCAACGCCAATTCTTTCAAAACTTTCGTACTCTTTCATTTTTCCTCCTTAAACATTTCCGTACACGTCGGGTACGGTTTTATCTTCTCTTGCTTCAAGAAGCTTTTTATTTGCTTTTTCTACACGAAGAAGAGAAATAAGTAAAAATACTGCGCCACAAATGATGATAGGAGCCCATAAGTATAAGAACTGAAGCATTCCGGTAGTTGCTGCATTTTGAGCTACATTTTCAACGAATCCCGTTGCATCAAGAAGCCAACCACAAATAGCCGTACCAAAAGCGCCACCAATCTTGATACCAAGCGATGAGCAAGAGAACATCATACCGTCAATACGATGACCGGTTGTAAGCGTTGTATATTCAGAACAAGAAGCAATGAGTGCGTTCATATCGCCTTGTAATGGTGCAATACCAAGAGTAGATACAGCAGTAAACACAAGCATAAGCGGAACGCTTCCTGAATAACCTGCAACCATAACACCAACTCTACCTACGGCAGCAATAATGTAACCAATCATATTAAGTTTGTACATACCACCCATCTTTTTAATAACCATCGGCAGAGCAATCAAAGCTAATACCATTGTGATGTTTATTGCAAGCGAAAGCGAACTAAATATTCCTTCATCACCAAGAATATATTTTGTATAATACGTACCAATACCAATAAGGGAAGCATATATTTGCGTTAATATGTATGTTGCACAAATAACTAGATAATATTTGTTTTTAAGTAAAAGTTTGAAAGATTGGAAGAAAGAAAGTTTATGCTCTTCTTCTCTTTCTTCTTCCATTCCTTCATCAGCTTCGGGAAGTTCTTTAACCGAGAATACTGAAATCGTATTTACAATAAGTCCGAGAACAGCGTAAATGATTGCAATGTTTCTCCAACCCATAGCGCCACCACCAAGCCAAGTAACCGCAAAAATGGTAATCGCTTCAATAAATATCTTCGTTCCAAAAGCGAAAACAAAACGGAAAGAACCAAGCTGAACTCTTTCATTTGTATTCTTTGTAATTAACGCAGTAAGAGATGCGTAAGCAATATTATTTGCCGTAAAGAATACTGCGTTCAAAAGCGTGTATGCAATAAAGAAGAAAATATATTGTGCTGTTTCTCCCCAATTCATAGGAATCGCAAAACAAGCCACAAGACAAATTGAACAACCAATATATGGCCAAAGCATCCAAGGGCGAGCTTTGCCCATCTTTGTTTTTGTCCTATCTATCATTCTTCCAAAGAAGAAATCTGATACGCCATCAAAAATCTTTGATACCGCAATTAATGTACTTACAATACCCATACTGAGTCCAACAGTATCGGTAAGGTAAATCATCATAAACGCAGTGAGTAGTGCATATACGCAGTTTCCCGCCACGTCGCCTGAGCCGTATCCAACTTTGTGATACCACTTCAAATACTTCTTTTCTTCCATTTTCTTGTACCCCGTTCGATATATTTAAGGTTTTTACCTTACCTATATTTTACAACTTTTTGACAAAAAATTCAATGGAAATCGCTTAAAAGTTTATGTATGATTTTTACTAAAATATGCACAAAACAATACAGAGTGCTTGATTTTACCGATTTTTTATGTATAATATATTATATAATACATCTATATAATGTTATGAAAGGATGGGATTTTATGTACACAAACGTTGCTTATTTGAACAATTCTGTGTCCGTTGTTAAAGACACAAGAAAACCTTTAATTGTGACAAGTTGCGGATATTATCGTGTTGATAGTGGTCGTATTATAAAAACAAATCGACCTAAAGGAAGAAGAGATTATCAATTATTATATATAATGGACGGAAAAGCACATTTTTGTTTTAATGGTGCTGAAAAAATCATTTCTAAAGGCGAAATGATACTTTATCGCCCTTATGAAGTTCAATCATACTTCTATCGTCCACAAGATAAATGTCAAGCTTTTTGGGTACATTTTACAGGCAGCGACGTAGATAAGATTTTAGATTATTATAACTTGCCGAATGATAAAAACGTATTTTATTCCGGAACATCTCCCGATTATCAATGGCTTTTTGAGCAAATGATTAGAGAGTTGCAACTTTGTCGTGCAAACTATAAAGAACTACTAACAATGTTATTACGCCATATATTTTTACTCATCAATCGTTATCTAAAAGAAAACGGA
>JAFVWA010000028.1 GCA_017501885.1 Clostridia bacterium
AGTTTTCATTATATACTTGCAAAATGTATAAAAAGGCTTTATAATATAACTGTAAAATATACAGTTAAAGTGATAAAACGTTTCAAAACGAAAAGGACGTCAAAAGATGAATCAAATCAATAATAATCCTGTTGTAGAAAAGGGTAATCAAACAGGTGTGAATGAATCAAAATATAAGAGAATAATCGTTGCTTCGACGGTAGGAGCGGTTCTATTAGTGGTTATTCTTTTATTTGTTATGATTTATCAACTCATAGCAATAGGGGTTAACAAAAGAATAAATGATGAGTATAACTCAGCCATTGCTGAGTATAAAAGACTTATTGAAGATGGCGAGAATACTTTGCAAATACGTAGGACTGAAAGTTGGATTGCTATGCGTGCAAAAGAACTTGGCTATAATTTTGAAGAAGAAGTCCCATTAAACTAAAATGAGATTTGGCGTAATAGATATTGGTTCAAACTCCGTTCGTTTTATGTTGAGCGAAGATGGGGTGACTAAATATAAAAAAGTAATAACTACAAAACTTGCAAAAGGGATGAAAGATAAAATGCTTTCAAATGAAGCGGTCGAAAGAACTGTTCGTGCCGTTTCTTTTTTTGTAGAGCATGCACTTCAAGAAAAGGTTGATAAAACCTTGTGTTATGCCACCGCCGCCGTAAGGAGTGCGAATAACAAGGAATACTTCTTGAAACAAGTTAAAAAAGCTTGTGGTCTTGATGTTGAAGTTGTAGATGGAAAAACTGAGTGTCTTCTTGGGCTTATGGGTGCTTGTGAAGGCAAAGATGGCGCGATTATCGACGTTGGTGGGGCAAGCACTGAAATTGCTGTTATAAAAGGCGGAAAAGTCATTTATTCTCACAGTCTTGACGTTGGGGCGGTTAAACTAACAGATGCTTTTTTACAGAATAGAGAAAATGCTCAAAAGTGTTTATTAACTTTGGTTAAAGAATATGGCGACGTTCCTGCGGTTAACGTTAAAGGTATTGGCGGAACGGCAACCACCGTATCGGCAGTCTTGCAAGAGTTGGAAATTTATGATCCTTTAAAAGTTGACGGATCTTTTGTAAGTTTGAAAGATTTATCAAGCCTGATTGATAGCTTATATTCTATGACTATTGAAGAAAGAAAAAAACTTAAAGGCTTGCAACCCGAAAGGGCGGAAGTTATAGGTAACGGTTGCTTAATTTTGCTGTCGGTTATGCAATATCTTGGGATAGACGGCATAACTGTAAGTGAAAAAGATAATTTGGAAGGCTACTTAAATTACTATTTGGAGAGAAGATGAGTAAGAGAACTAATATTATAAACAACGTTTTGGTTTACGTTTGCACAATAGCATCTTTTGTGTTGATTATATTTGTTGGTCAAAGGCACAATTCAAACTTTTGGTCGGTTGTTTTTTTAATGCTTGCGGGTGCTTTGCTTTCAAGTGTTGTGGTAACGTTTGCGCATGAATTAGGTCATTTGATTTTTGGGAAACTTAATGGTTTTGAATTTTCATCGATTTGTGTTTTTATATTTAAATGGACTAAGGTAGGGGAAAAAACAAGATTTTCTTTTGCAATGTTTGGGAATCAATTAGGCTTTACTGAAATGATACCAAAACATTCTGAAAATATTGAAAAAAGATACGCAAGAATGACACTTGGAGCAATTTTGTTTTCGCTAATACCAACATTGTTGGGAATTGTTCCATTGTTTTTGACTTCGCTGCCTACTTGGGCTTTTTGTTTATGGGCAACTCCCTTGCCTGTTGGTGTGTATTCTATATTAGACAACGGCTTGCCAACTTCTTCTTATGGGGTTAGAAATGACGGCGCTGTTTTGTATGGTATTAAAGCAAAGCACGATTCAATAAAAGTTATGTTTAATTTATTGAAAATACAAGCGGAAAG
>JAFVWA010000236.1 GCA_017501885.1 Clostridia bacterium
ATACCTAAACACATGGTGAGAACTGCAAAGAACGCTAAAAGGACTGTTAATCTACTTTTCGCTCTTGTCATGTTTCTTCCTCCCTGTTTTATAGTATTTCTAACCAGTTAATGTCGAACTTTGCTGCACTTACTGCAAGCACGTCTTTTTCGTCAAATCTGATTAACGATACTATAGGTTTACGATACTCTTTCATAAATACCCTCCTGTTTTTGCCTGTTTACAGGCTTTTACATTATTTTCAAAGCCGTTTTTATTAGGCTTTTACTTCCATAAAGATTATCTGGCAAAAACAACGTTTTTGCCTGCTTTTTTTGCGAATTTATAAGCGAAAAAAGCAATGTTTTTAAAGCAAAACCACAAAATTTCGCAAAATGCATATAATGGCCTTTTCATAATTTTCATTAGGAATAGCCTTGCCTTTTACGATTTTTTGTTTATATAAATATCTTGCGATTTTACAACTATTTGTCTTATCGTTTTTTAGTTAATTTTTATGCGTTTTTGTGGGGTTTATGCTAAAAAACCGCCAAAAACACTAAATTACTACTTTTACCCTACTTTGTTTCACTATACTAAAAATCTCAATATATGTATATAATTATATTGACATTTAAAAATTATTTTTTGAACTCGGTTTTATGGCAAATCGATAGGTTTTTATTTATGTTTTTAGGTTTCTTTGTTTTTTTATAAGAAAATTTTTTTTGATTTTTTCTAAAAAATATGAAAAACGGCTCGAAAATTCGAGCCGTTTTAGTTTATTTTAGATAGGTTGAATTTACAACCCCTCCGTCTCGGCTTTTGCCGAGCCACCTCCCCTTACACAGGGCAGGCTTTTTAGTTATTATGCTACGGGAGCGTTTTTCCAAGTGATTACGCCGTTTACTACGTTGAAATATCCGCTTTCAGTTAAAGAACTGAGTTGAGCGCTGATATTACCAGCATCTGCAGTCAACGTATCTTGTGACGTATAACGACGAACACCTGCGATTGCATCTACTGTCAACGTTAAACCATTTGACGAACCATCAATTGTATAAGAACTTTCATTAAGAACACCGTCGATATACTGAGCGTCCATTCTTGTTACTGCTTCGCCTGTATTTGCTGCTACAGATGCTGACATAGGTTTAGATGAAACGATGATTACGTTGGTTTGGTCGTATTCGTAATCTTTGCTTGGACCAAAACCAGTTGCTTGGTTTGCTCCGTCTCTCTTAGTTTCAGTCGTAAATGAACCAAAACTGTATGCCCAAGTATAGTTTGGAATAGTTGTAAATGAAGTATTATCAATTATAACTACGTTATCCATTTTAGAAACAGTAGAAGAAACAGTTCTAAACAACGACGTTTGACTCACACGAGCTTCTTGTGTTGCGGTGCTTACAAAAACATTCGAAACTTTGGATGAACCAGCAATACCTGCTGCAAGAATTGGGAAATTGTTGCTTGTATTGTTGTTTATTAAACCAATATTTTTAATGGTTGCTGAACCACCTATCACACCAAATAAGCCGTTTTCGTTAGTAGTCATGTTGCTAATGGTATATCCGTTACCGTCAAACGTACCTACAAAGCCGTGAATCCAAGTGCCACCGTTCTTATATCCGCCACCTGCGCCGAGATAGTCTATTCTGTTTGCAGAGTGTGGGAGAACGCTTGCACGTGCAACTGTTGAACCATTGCTTACAGTCGTTCCTAATCCTCCGTCCATTGCGTGGGTATAATCTGTGCCGTCTACGTTCTTAACGAGCATATAGTAGCCGTCCCAATAATAATCACCTTCCGCAAAGTAAGAGTCGTATGCGGTGGTTATATTGTGATCCCATGCTTTTTTGATTGTGAAGTATGCAAAGTCTGATGCTTCATCAATTGCAAGGGTTACAGCCTTAACGTTAACCTTATAAATGGTTTCTGCCGTGGTTGCTGTTAGAACGAGTTCTAACGGTGCGGTTTCAGGAACGACAATTCCTAATACTTTACCGTCTTCTACGGTTACTACTTGGCCGTCAGATGATGCCCATGAAAGAACTTCGCCAGAAATTGCACTAAGTAAATTTACTTGAGTGCCGCTTCCATTAAAGAAGATACCTTCTGATGCTGAGAGTGTGAGTTCGCTTGGATACCAAATAACTTCTTGAGTTACTTTTATGGTTTGCGTCCAAGAAAGGTCGCCGCTCGTAATCTTAACGGTTGCAAGGTTTTCACCAGAAATTGCGATTGCTGTAATTAGGTTACCAGTTACACTGATATAATCCTCGCCTGATACGATTTCAACAGTTGGCTTATTTGCCAATTCTGATGCACCAATCTTTATAATTGCTGATACTGTTGAATTTTTACCAATAGAGAGCGCTTCTTCTGATACTGCTACACCGTCTACGTAAGCAGTCATTTGACTGCTCACGCTCTTGGTGAAGTATGGAACGCCATCTACTATTGTCCAAATGCTTGAATCCCAACTACTGAAGTCGTTGTTTGCTTTATCAGCTTGCATCTTTTCAATAGAAGTGTATCTCTTTGCGCCTTCGATTAACGTATAGGTGTATGATTGTTGTTCTACGCCATCAGCATTAGTGATAGTATAATCTGATAATTTATACCTCTCATTTGATGCGTATCTATAGTATAACTCGCTCGTGCCGGTTTGCTCTACACCATCTACATACTTAGCATCTGCAAGTATCTTATAGAGAGACGTTGACGTAACTGCTGACGTTGCTTTTGATGTCACAGTGTAATTTGCATTTGTAGCTTTAACGATCGGATTATTGTATTTTGTTACGTGGTATACATCGCTAAATACTGCAGGTTCTACATACATGCCGAAGAAACTATCTGTTCCTGTTCCAAAATCATATTTTTCGTAATTTATGAAAATTCTTGAAATTGAAATATCCGCAGTGAAATCTCTTACGATAAATGCAGTGTTCCAACCCCAGTTCTTAGAGTCTGTTTGGTCAATATATACGTCACTTATCGTTGCACCGTGTGTTGCTGCATAGCCGAATATACCTGTAGAGTTTCCTGTATCTACAACGTTATCAAAAGCAATGTTCTTGACTGTTCCGCCGTTAATCCAACCGAATAAACCTTCTGAAGCAAAGGTTATTCCGCTTATTGTATAACCTTGACCGTCGAAAGTTCCGGTTAAGCCCTTATCTTTGATGTTATTGTAATTGGAGTTTGTAAGGTTTGCAACCCCAAACGATGCAAACGCACCGCTTGCTCCATTACGGAAGTTATGGGTATAGGTAGAAGCATCAATATCGTTAACAACAATATAGTAGCCGTTCCATTCATAGTCGTCAGCACCAAAGTTAACGTTTTCGTTAAGACCACCTAAACCATAGGTAGTTGGATCTAAACGGAAGAAATCTAAGTCAGTTGCTTCATCAATGATAAGTCCTGCAGCTTGAACGTTGATCTTATATGCCTTAGATGCGCTATAAAGAACTACTGAACCACTTTCAAAGTCGGTTTTAGAAGTTGTATCGTAGCCAAGAACTACGTCTTCGCCAACTGTGAGAGCGTTGCCGTTGCCGTCAAGCGCTTTGAGGACTTCTACGTCTGCGCCAAAGATATCTGCAAAGGTTACTTCGTTATAATCCTTGTCAAAGAACACACCGTCACCTGCTGAGAAGATAAGTTCTTCTGCATAAGCTTCTTCTGCAGGAATAACTACTACGTTATATTCCCATTCAAAGCCGAGATAACTTGCCTTAACAGTTGCATTGCCGATTTGCGCTGCGGTTATAACGTTACCGTCAACGGTAAGAGCTGTGCCTGTTACAGAAACAGTAGGAACAACTTCGCTACCAGAAACACTTGCCTTAATAGTGCTTTGACTGTTTAAGGTCAATGACAATCCAGCCTCGGGGATGGCAACGCCATCCGCGAGTATGGTTATATTTTCCTTAGTTATAGAAGTCTTGAATACTGGAATTCCGCCAACAATTTCCCAAACGTCTGAATTGAAGTTTTCGAACGTGTTGGTTGTGTCTTGCGCGAACTTATCCATTGAGGTATATCTCTTAACGCCCTCAAGAATTGTGTAAGAGTATTCAGTTTCGCTTCCGATTGTGTAATCATCGAGCGAGTAGGTATCAGCACTAAAGGACTTATAGAAAATCTTAGTCGTGCCAGTTTGTTCTACACCATCAACGAATTTAGCGTCTGCTCTTACTTTATGGAGACCTAAGTTTTGAGCGGTTGCACCCTCTTCGTTCTTGGTTACAGAATAAGTAGAAGATACTGCAACGTTTACAGGTTTACCATATGGGTTAATGAAGTATACGTCAGAAAGAACTTCGTTACGAGCAGCTGTAATTAAACCACCTGCTGCACCTGGTTGATTATATCCAGTCCAGTAAGCGATAACGTTCTTAATAGTTACGTCTGCCGTTGTTTGGTTAGCAAGGATAGGTGTATCCCAACCAAAGTTCATAGAGCCGTTTACTTGAACATACATATCGGTTACAGTTGCGCCGTTTACAATGTATGAGCCAAGAATACCAGAACTACTGAATCCGTAACTTGTTACGTCTTTATCAGCCATGTTGATTGCAACGTTCTTAACAGTTCCGCCGTTAATGAAGCCGAATAAACCGCTGGAAGCTTGCTTCCAATTATTGATAGTGTATCCGTTACCGTCGAAAGTTCCAGTCAAACCTTTTCCAACGATACATGCGTAATTAGCAAAGGTGTCTATGCCAGCAGAGTTAAACGATGGATTCTTGAACTCTCCGTCCCAATCGTGAACGTATTCAGTTGCATCAATATCGTTTGCTAAGATATAGTATCCGTTATATTCTACGTCGCCTTCTGCGAATTCATAGCCACGTCCAATATGCATTGCATTTGCAACAAGTGCTACCATTTCTTTCTTCATGGTGAAGAATGCAAGGTCTGATGCTTCGTCAATGATTAAGCCATATGCTTTAACGGTTACTTGAACTGATTTAACGTCGGTATAGATAGTTAAGGTTATTGCCTTTTCTGGCTCGTTAGTTGCTTCTATTCCAAGAATTCTGCCGTCAGCAGTAACGGTTAAAGGATTGCCTTCGCCGTCTTTTGCTGCGAGAATCTTAGCGTCTGCTGAACCAAAGAGCGCTTCTTTGTCAACAAGTCCATTCATGTCGGTATTGAAGAGAACACCGTCTTCTATTGAGAAGTAAGGTTCGATTGCAGATACTTCTGCTTCACTTACTACTACAACGTTGAACGACATAGTTACGCCTGATGCGAACGCTACGTTAATTACCGTTTCGCCTGGTGTTGCGCCTGCCGTTACGGTTGCGCCGTCAACGGTTACTACACCGTCGGTTACAGGAGTTAAAGTGAAGGAGTCTGCAAGTTCTTCTCCATTATACATAAATGAGAATACTGCTGAATCGTTAAGGGTGATAACCGTGCTATTTACAAAACCTGCGCCGTCTTTATAAGTTTCGGGAAGTTCTACAACAAGCGTGAAGGTTAAGGTTACGCCCTTATAGGTTACTGCAATTTCAATTGAGCCTGCAGTAGTATTGTTTGCGGTGATAACACCGTTTTCTATTGTTACTAAGTCGGTGGTTTCGTTGGTTGCTACGGTAAAGCCTTCGAGTGTATTGCCGTTATAAGCTACACCTACGTTTAACGTGCTTCCAACCATCATTCTAACGTCGCCGTCAAGTTCAGCGCCGTTGATAGTTACAACAGGAGCTTTAGTATTAACGGTGATTACGAATGATAATCCGCCGAGAGTTACCGTTACGTCTTGTGAACCAATTACGCTTGAAGCAGTAATTTGCGTGCCGTTAACAGCTACAACGTCGCCGTCGGTTGCAAGAGTTACGCCAGAGAGTGCTTCGCCCTTGAAGGTTACGGTTACGTCTGCAACGTCACCTACGAGCATGTCGATAGGATACTTGCCCGCCGTTTCATTAAGCGCTACGCCGTCCACGAGAAGAACAGGTTTATTTAAGTTAAGAGTTACTGTATAAGTTTTTCCGTTATAGGTTAATTCAACAACTTGTTTACCAGTAGTCGTGCCAGCAGTTACGTTTAAGCCGTCTATGGTTACGAGAGCGGTTTCACCGTCAGCTACAACAGCATTAGCGGTAACGCCTTCTGTTGTTACTGTTTCGTTAACAACAAGTGCTAATTGAACGGTTGAGCCTAAGAGAACGTCTGCTGAAGTTGAAACAACTTGGTCGCCAACTTTAACGTTTACGATAGTTGCTAATGCAGCGCTATCAAACTTAGGAACGCCGTTTTCAACAGTCCATGCATCGCCAAACGTTGCAAGAATTTCTGCATTTGCAGTTGCATCGCCTTGGAGAGCAGCTATGCTGGTATAACGTTTTACGCCGTTTACAAGGCTTGCTGCATTTAAGGTGTTTGCAACGCCGTCTAACGTTGCTGCGTCAAAGCCAATCGTATGAGCGTCTACCGCGTTCCATGCGCTACCCTTAACGGTTTGTGCACTTAATGGCTTATCAGAAACGATAATAACGTTTGTCATTCTGCCGTCTGCAATTGAGAATGGACCATTTGAAACAGTGCCGTCTTTTGCAAAGTCGGAGTTGAGTGAGCCATAGTAGTAAGCATCTGCAGAATTTGCATCGCTTAACTTGGTGTTGTCGACTATAACAAGGTTGGTTGCTTTTACTGAATCAGCAATTGTAGTTGCTAATGGAGCGAAGCGGTTTCCTGCAACGTCGCTATTCGTTTGAACGTATACGTTATTGAAAGACGTTCCACCTGAAGCCGCCCAAGCAAGGAAGCCACCTGCGTTATTTGCTACTGAGTTGTTTACGAAACCAACGTTCTTAATAACTGCGTTGTTGCCTATTACACCGAATAAACCACTGTTGTTTACAGTTGTGAGGTTAGAAATAGTATGGCCATTGCCGTCGAACGTTCCAACAAAACCGTGAATCCAAACGTATTGTCCGTTAACATTCTTTCTCATACCAGCGCTTAATGCAAGGTAATCAAGTCTATCTGCATTATACTCATTGATTGTATAGGTAGTGTTTGCAACGTAGTGAGTTGGCATACCTTCTACCCAGTCTTTAGTTGCATAAAGTCTTGCAATTTTGCCGTTTTCGAAGTTATGGGTATATCCCGTTGCGTCTAAGTCTTTTGCAAGAACGTAGTAGCCGTCGAAATAGAAGTCGTCTTCAGCAAAGGTATATGCCCAAGAAGAAGCATTGTTAAATTCAGGACCAGCAACACTTGCTGTTCCGTTGCTGTATGCTTGTTCTTTGAGTTGGAAGAAGCTTAAATCTTCAACTTCGTCGATAACGAGTGATACTGATTTAATGTTAACTACGATTGCTTTATCAGCGGTATAAAGGGTTATCTTAGTTGAGAAGTAATCCTTATTATCTACGGTAACACCAAAGATGTTGTCGTTTTCGTCAACGGTTAATGCTTCGCCTTGTGCGTTATAAGCCTTAACAACGTCTACGTCCGCGCCGAAGATATCGTCTACGCTAACTTTGTTAAAGTCTGCATCAAAGAATTTACCTTCTTTAGCAGAAAGAATAAGTTCTTGTTCATAGGTATCTTCACCGAGTTTAACGTCTACAGTAAAGGTATATGAGTAAAGTGTGTTAGATACGGTTACGATTGAAAGTTCATCAGTAACAGCATCTGCAATAAGAGTCTTGCCATCAGCGTCTAAAGAGAGTCCGCTTGCTTTATCGATGGTAACGGTGATGTCACCGCCGTAGTTTGCGTAATCAACTTCTACACCGTCAATTCTGAATGATACGGCAAGTTTGTCGCCCTTTAACATTTCTACGTGGCTATTCTTAATAACGTTTTCGCCAACGTATGGAGCAAGGGTAAGTTTTAACGCGCTACTGAACTTAGGAACGCCGTTTAACATTTCCCAAACACCAGTAAATGATGAGTAGTCGTTATTTGCGTCTAAACGCATATTGTTTGCAGAGGTGTATCTCTTGATACCTGCAACTGCGTTTCCTGCTTCGTTAAGTGCGCCGTTGATTACAGCAGCGTCTAAGTCAACGATATGGCTATCAGTTGCACTACCCGAAACGTTCTTAGGAATGGTTACGGATAATGGCTTTTCAGAGATTATATAGTAATCAGTGAAAGCAGTATCTGCAAATTTAATTGCAGGCTTTGGATTTTCGCCGTTA
>JAFVWA010000237.1 GCA_017501885.1 Clostridia bacterium
ATGTCAGGCATCGAATAGCATTTCCATACCGTATTCTTTACCTTAATTTTTTTGGGAATTATACGCATTATTCACTACCTCCATCAGTATTTCCCGAACCGTCAGACGTGTTCTCTTCGTTAAACTTATCCGAATCGTCTGCGGACTCACTCTTTTTGTTCTTAGATTCTTTTATCTTGTTTGCAATTCCTTTTCCTGCGCCAATACCACCTTTTATAAGTTTGAACGCCGCACCAAATGTTAAAGCACTTGCAATACGTCCTCCGTAGAAAGCGCTGTGTAAGAAGCTACCACCTGCGTGCATATCGTCAGCTTGACCGAACAATCTTGCAAATAAGGCTTGCCCTGCGGGTATTACCATTGTTCCACCAATTATCATAAAGATTAGGAACATAGAATTACCGAAACCGCCTACACCGTCTATGTGCATTTTTGTTATTAACGGTAATAGTAAGATGAAAATATTGACTGAAAACACCGTTCCATACGCAAGAATCATCTTAGTTACAAAAGTCTCTCGCCATACCTTAAACCTTGCGCCATCGTCCAAAGGTAAAGTTGCCATAGAAACAGGCATTATGATATACATAAGTACGATTTCATAAATACGTTTTGCAAGATTTATAATCGCTACAATTAGAGCAATCATCAATGCAATAGATGCTACCATAGACGGTAAATAAAGGAACGAATCAGGGTTAATCATACCGTTGCCTTTCCACGATGTGGGCCATATACCAAAAGCGGTAGCGTTGTAGTCGCCCATAATCGTGGATACACTACAACTTGTTATATCTACTTCCGCAAACGAATATCCGTTAAGCCACTCACCTACACACGCATTAAACAATGCGTTGGAAAGTTTAGTCGTATTCCCTATTTGGAAAATTTCCGCTACAAGCGTTAATACCGAATTAGAGATAAGAATACCCAAGATTACAACAGAAAGCATTGCCATTGTTCCAAGCAAAGCTAAACCGATTTTCCCGATAATCGACGATACATTTCTATTGTTTGCTATCATATTTTTTACAAGAGCAACTATGCCAAAAATACAAGTCAACCCTACCGCCAATATGAACACACACCAAAAGATTGTGCCAACTGTCGAATCGCCTATTAGGTATTCAATTATATTTACTCTTTCCCCGTTTACTGTAACGTCCGTTACCCCTGCAATCGCAGAGAATATTTCCATAATTCCGTCTATTAGTCTAAGAAACCACAAGAATAAAAGCATTATTAGTTCTTGAAAAAATATAAGCATTTTATCCTCCTACCACATTACCCAATGGGACAAACCGTTAATTATAAGTGGTGCGCCAACGGCAAGTACAGCCATTACTATCACACCAATTAAAAGGCTTTTCAACATCCCCTGAGCATTTATTTTTTCTTCATTTTTTTGCGCTATAATCACTCTAATTCCGATATAAAGCGCCCATACAACAACTACCGACGACATCGCAATTACAACATAAATCCATATAGAATCTATAAGTTCTTGAATTTTTAGAATAATCGTCCTAAAACTACTCTCTTTATCCTTAGCAAGTTCCGTTTTATTTAATAGCTCTTCAAGAGTCATTTCCCCTACATCTAAGCTATTGTAATCAGCAAACTGCGGTGTTGCGTATGCAATATTTCCACTTGCATCTCTTGCATAGAAAATGAAACAAAACGTTCTTGACAAATTAGTCTCATTGATGTTAATAACACCACAATTTATCCCATAACCGTCCTCTTCTTCAAGACCTTTTGTTGCAACAACGTCAATAATAGCCGCACCATTTTCTTCCGATTGTTTATGGTAATTAGCCGTAAGGTTATACCTTATCCCATAGTCTTTCGGAAAAATTACCACACCGTAAGTGTTTGCCGTGTCATAATACTCATTCGGCACATAAAAACAGGCAATAATGTATTTACCTCTTTCTACTGTATCCCCTTTTCTAAAAGTTACGAATACCGTATTATCTATAATATCTTGCACCGTATTATTGCTTTCTACTGTTTGAGCGTTTGCAGTTACTGTTCCCCCTCCAAACATTGTTATAATGAGAAAAAACAATATCACGAAAAGGAACAATGATTTTGATTTGTTTTTATTTATTATTTTCTCCATTATCGCCCTCGCATTTTAATAAAAAAAGGCGACAAGAAATCTCTTGCCGCCTTTCCATTTTTAAGTATTAGCTTATGCGCCAATACCAACCCAAGCGCCGAGACCTTCAATGAGAAGCGGTGCGCCCATAGCAACTACGAAAATAATAATGATACCAATGATGAGATTCTTAATCATATCTCTTGCATTGATTTTTTCTTCGTTCTTATGAGCAATGGCAATCTTGATACCTACGTAAGCACCCCAAACTACGACAACTGCCGCAAGTGCGAGTACAATGTAAATCCAAAAACTGTCCATTAACGTGCTGATATTAGCAACAATTTCCGCCAAACTACCGTTCAAAGTAGTAGCCGCTAAAAGATTAGTCATACTCTTATACCTCCTTTCTTATACAACAGGCACTACTGCCGCACCCGTTGCAGGTGCAGAGATGCCAACCCAAGCGCCGAGACCTTCGATGAGAAGGGGTGCGCCCATAGCAATAACGAACATAATCACGATACCAACGATTAAATTTTTAATCATATCACGGGAATTGATTTTATCCTCGTTACGGTGTGCAATAGCGATTTTGATACCAACGTATGCACCCCAAACCACTACTACTGCTGCCATCGCTAAAACGATGTAAATCCAAAACGAATCCATCAATTCGTTTAACTTAGTTACAATGCCACCTAAGCTTTCATTAAGGGTGGCTGCCGCCAATAAATTCATCATAAATTACTTATCTCCTTTTTCTTTTTTATTTTTATTTTTGTTTTTGTTCTTTTTGATGAGAATATATGTTACTGCGCCACCGATACCAAGTACCGCAAAGATTACCAAGAGTACGGGAAGCAATGAACTATTCCCCTTTTCTTCTTTATCTTCGTTAGGTGTTTCAGGCTCAGTAGGCTCGTTAGGTTCTACGGGGTTTTCAGGCTCAGTAGTATCGCTCGGCTCATTCGGTTCGATAGGTTCACTTGGAACGTCAGGTTCTACGGGAACATTAGGTTCGTCTACTTTGTTCTTGACATCAAGTACGCCAATAACATTGCCCGATTCTTCAATAACAATTACCGTGTAATCGTCTTGCTTGTCCGTAAAATCAATACTTCCGTTTCCGTTCAACACTTCAACCGTCGTATTTTCTGCACTATCAGTAATAAAGAACTGAATAGCGCCGTTATACGTTTCGCCACATTCACAGTCGTATGTAATCGTTAAAAGTTTGCTTTCGTTATCATACTGATAACCGAATACATACTCGTGCGTTTCCGTTTTCCCACCTTCGTTATCGGGGTTCTCTTCTTTACCGTCTCCCACGTCGGGGTTTTCAGGCTCAGTCGGTTCACTCGGTTCGATAGGCTCTTCGGGTTCAACAGGTTCAATAGGTTCAATGGGTTCAATAGGTTCCGTAGGTTGTTCAGGCTCTACGGGAACTTCGGGTTCGTCGGGAAGTTGCGTGTATCCATTGTCGCCACTCGTTACATAGTCCGATAAATAACTGTAATCACATACGCTACATTGATGCTTGGTGTACCCAATGCTATCTGCTGTCGCTTCATACACGGTATGTTCAAACGTATGCCCTACGGGTTTTACATAATCACTTACGTATCTATCTCCGCAGTCGGAGCAAAGGTGTACTGTAAAACCGTAAGAAACACAAGTGGGTTCAACTTTACTTTCTTGATGGCTATGCCCCGTCGCTTCTACGATATTGTCTTGATATGAATACTCGCAGACAAGACAGGTATAGGTCGTATATCCACCCTCAGTACAGCTTACTTCCTTGATTTCCAATTCATAGTCGTGTCCGTTTTCAGGAACAACGCTGTCTACATAGAAATA
>JAFVWA010000238.1 GCA_017501885.1 Clostridia bacterium
CGTTAATGATTGGTATAACGCCGTAATTGTTAAATAATCGAATACACTTCCGTCTTGTAACCATTTCTTGTGTTTAACTAACTCGTCTAATTTGTTCATCGCCGTTTGGGCGATTAGGACGTCGTTGTAAATATAGTCAATATATTTTTTGGGTACCTCGTTTAAGTTTTTAAACGGTTCTACGTCATAGAAGTCTTTTTGTCCGTCAAATAGTTTCTCAAGCCCCAAGTCTTTACCTAATGACTTGATCGAACTATTTAACATTAATAAACTACATTTAAACGTTATGATATG
This sequence comes from Clostridia bacterium, assembly GCA_017501885.1. GTDB lineage: Bacteria > Bacillota > Clostridia > Christensenellales > Borkfalkiaceae > UBA1259. The sequence continues at coordinate 295 of JAFVWA010000238.1, forward strand.
CCCGTTAAAATTTGCTTTAAGATAGTAAATACGGGCGCCGTTACGAAAGACATAGAATGAATTTTTAACTTCACATAGTCCGAATACGTCATAAGTAAATTTAAGTTGCTCTAACCGCTTGGCGATGAAGTCACCGTCAAAACTTAAATTATGAAAATAGACGATCTCGTAATTTTGGATTGCTTGAAAGAATGAGTCAATATCTACGCCCATTTGGCTTGATTTACCGCTCATTACGCACCATAGCCACACCCGGGTGTCTTGGTGCTCTTTGAAATAATGTGTATTTGCCGTTATCGTTTCGAAGTCCGCGTAAGCAATCTTACTCATTATTTTTTCGACATTTTGTAATCTAATACTAAATACGAATAAATTTTATTAACTTCGGCGATTTTGTTTTCTAATGCGTCAATACGATCCAACGCAAAGCCATCGGCTTTCATTTTTGCGATCATTTTAGCGTAATAACCGTTAAGCATTTTTACCGTATTTTTCTAACAATAAACTTAATAAAAATTTAGGTGCAAAAATGATATTTTCAAAACTATCGCTAATTTCTAATGTATAATCTTTACCATTAATGCCCTTGAATGTTTCATTAAATGGTAATGTTATAACTTTGTCTTGAATTAATTTCAAAACGAATCTAATTTGTCCTCCGGTTGCTAATTCAACTTTCTTTTTGTTAGCCACTGGAGCTACTTGTTTTTTGTTAATTGTAAATGGCATAATATGCCCTCCTAAAATATAAAATAATCAACTACCCACCCAACCATCCATAATTTTAAAATTCTATCACTACGTCTATTGTGTAGCCGTATTTTCTAATCTTTGTTGCTAAAAAGCGTGCTCAATCGAATTCGGGCGGCATCCCACTACTTAATTTCATTGTGCCGCATAACTCTTTAAAATTAATAATATATTCACGATCCTCCGGATTAACAATGTAATTTAATATGTAATTTTCTAAATGTGTCTCCCTAATAAAAGAATAGTGAAATTTACCAACTTTATATAAATTAATTTGTTTAATTACCATTATTTTTTCTCCATTCTTTAACCGCTTCTCGCATATGTTTTAAAAAGTTTTCTAATGCTTCTTTTTCTTGTCTTTTGTGTTTTTCGTTCATAATCTTTTTGCTAACTCCCTAATTTGCTCGTCCGTCATTTTTGGATTACGCGGTGCTTCTCATATATAAATTGTTTTCTTTTTCATTAGATAATGCCCTTGATGGCAAATATGATTAACATAGTCGGCAATCCGATTACTATAAATAATGCTAATAAACCTAACAAACCGGCACCAATCGCGATTAATATATCGGTAAATTTGTCCATCTTATTCTCCATAATACTTTCAATAACATACCACTATTTCGGGAGTATTATCTTTTGTATAAGTTCGTAAAGTTACCTCCGGGCGTAAACCGTGGTTGAATAATCA
>JAFVWA010000239.1 GCA_017501885.1 Clostridia bacterium
ATGTAAAATATTTTATTAATTGGCTTTTAAAAGAAACAGATATGTCTGTTTGTTTAATTCCACACGTATACACTACAACTAGTGACCTATATCATGATTTACCCATATTAAAACGTCTATTTAAAGAAATAAATAGTCCACGAATATCCATTGTCGATAAGGAATATGACTGTGAACAATTAAAATACATTATTTCAAAGTGTCGTTATTTTATCGGCGCTAGAACCCACTCTACAATTGCTGCATATTCCATGAAAATACCAACCCTTGTAATTGGATATTCAGTAAAGTCTAAAGGTATTGCCACAGATCTTTTCGGCCAATACGAAAATTTTGTTTTACCATTTAAAGAATTACAAAGTGATGACGAGTTGCTTAATGCCTTTATTTTATTAGTAAAAAATGAAAAATGGATTAAGCAACGTTACGAAGAATTTTTGCCTTGCTACAAACAATCATTACTTGATGCAGTTAATAACTATCTTCTCTGCGAAAAAAGTATAGATAAAACAAAAAAAGAATATATTTGCGACATAGACCAATGTTCGGGTTGTTCCGCTTGTTTAAATACTTGCTCTGTTAATGCAATTACAATGCAACAAAACAAGCAGGGATTCTTATACCCCAAAATTGACATTGAAAAATGTATTAATTGCAACTTGTGTCGCAATACTTGTCCGGTTGTTAATAAATTTTTAGACAGCCAAAAAGAGCCACTCACCTTTGCTGCAAAAAACAAAAATAACATAGCTCACTATAATAGTTCTTCTGGAGGAATTTTTCCATTATTAGCTACGCATATTATTGAAAATAACGGCGTTGTATTCGCTCCAGCGTTTGATTCGAATTATGTATTAAAGCACACCTTAGTAGATAAACTTGAAGATATCACAAAAATAGTTGGTAGTAAATATGTTCAGAGTGATATTAATGATTGCTACAAACAAGTATTGAACGTACTGGAGCAAGGAAAAAAAGTGTTGTTTTCGGGTACACCCTGTCAAGTATACGGCCTAAAAAGATTTTTGAAAAAAGATTATCAAAATCTTATAACACAAGATCTTGTTTGTCATGGTGTTCCATCTCCTGATAGTTGGAAAAATTACTTAGAGTTCATAAAGAAGAAAAACCATGATGAACACATTACAAATATTGTCTTTAGAGAAAAACAAACAGATGGTAATTCTTGTATAAAGATTGAATTTTCTAATGGTAAAATTTACAAGTGCAATTATGCAAATGATCCTTTTATAAAGAGTTACCTAAGCAACTTAAACCTTAGGTCCTCTTGTTTAGACTGTTCTTTCAAACAACTACATCGAAATAGTGATATAACCCTTGGCGATTTTTGGGGTATTGGGTCTTTGGACATAGAAATGTCAAATAATAAAAACGTTTCACTATTAATGGTTCATAGTAATCAAGGAACAAAACTTATAAATGAGATTAAAGACGAGCTTGAGATAATAGCAGTCAACAATAGAGATGCAATTAAACACAACACGTCTTACCTATGTTCAACAAAAGAAAATCCATTTCGAAATGATTTTTTAACGAAAGTTACATCAAAGAATTTTGATAAAAAAGTAAGGAAATATGCTGGTTCAAGTTTTTTCTCTAAGCTTCGTCGCAGAATAAAAAACTTTTTCAATAGTTGCCGAAAATAAATATCCTCTCAGCCATACACTTAACCGTCAAAAAAATAGTTAAATGTATAATAAACCGTAACGGAAATCCACAACGTGTAAAAAGGTAATAGAAGTTTAATAGTAAAAGAAACGTGTCGCGACTGTTTTTTCAATGCAGTCGCGACACGTTTTTGCGTTAAAAAAGTTGCTTAATTTTACGCATTTAAGCAATTTTTTAACTAAATTCATACTAATTTAATTATCCTTATATGTAAAAAGCGTTAGGACTTAATCGTGCTATCGCTTTTATTATTTCTAAATTTCTTGGTATGCTATATTGTGTTTTGCAAATTTAATCACTTATACATCAATAATGTTCTAACTCGCCAAGATATTTATTCTCTTTTTTTTCATCATATAAAGAATAATATCTTTTTTCCGCAAACAGCACACCTACCGGCAACATAGCCGCTAATTTTACCACTAAAACAACTTTTAGACCAAACGATAATAGGCTTATATTCATGCTTGTGATTAGAACGTTTACTGCCTTTTATTTTGGACTTACCTTTTTTGCCCACGACGTCGCTATTGATTTGCTCAAACATTTTATTTTCTTTTGCGCGTGGAGAATCTTTCACGTCGTCACCCCACGGATCAACTGCCCTTTTATATAAAGCTTTTTTTGACATAGTTATTTTAACCTCAAACTAAAGCGTTAAACTTATTCCTAATTTTTTCGTTGTATTCTCTAACGTCTTTACTTCTAATATACTTATAAATATTCATAGAACTTCTCCTTTAGTTTTGTTGTTTTTATTCCCCCCCCACAAAAGCTTGTCAAGAGGTAAGGGAAATTTCTTTTAATATTCTATCAAATTATGTAAATTTGCTATCACATAAGCTTTTGATACGGTATATCTTCCGGTTTTATAAAGATAATCTAAAAGTTTTTGACCGTTTTCACCATATTTTTCAAGCAAGATTTTTTGCATTTGGTGTAGATTTTCTTTTTTTGCTCTTGCAATTTCTCGCCTAATAAAATCTGATTTTGCCATATCAAAGTCACAAAGTTTATATAGTATTTCCATAAGCTGTTCTTGATAGATAAGTTTATATTCGGTATTTACTAAAATTTTTTTTACTTCGTCAATATCGGTAAATGGCGTAGCCCCATTCACTAAGTAAGAAAAATCTTTTTTTGCCTTTTCATAAATCTCTTCTTCCGAAAACTTTTCTTCAAAAGAATATTTAATATCTTTTACTTCATTAATTGAAAAATTATAATATCCAAGTTTTGTTAACTCTCTATAAGATAAAATAGATATATTTTCTTCATACGCTTCTTCATTTTCTTTTGCTACAATTCTTGTTTCACTTATAAACTCTGGATTAATAGGTCTATTTGATACGAAATAATTGTCGTTATCTTCTTTGCTTTTTATAATTTTACTTTTGCCAAATTTTTTGTATAAAGATTTTAACAAAAATCCCGTTCTTCCCTTCTCTACGCAAATATTATAGGTCGGCAAAAACTTTCTATGCTCGTTAAAAAGTCTTTCAAAAGGCAAATTATATTTAACGGGATTAACGGTTGAAACCCCAAGCAAATAATTTACGTAAGAGTTGCCTTCCACCCCGTAAGTCACCCCAAACCCATCATTTAAGATTAAATGGAATCCAAAAAGAAAAACTTTTGCTATACCCCACTTTTTTATTAAATCAAGTTCGTAATCTAATCGTTTTTTTTCTTCTTCACTTATACCATTAAGCTTTGCAAACGAATCGCAAAGTTCGGTTAAGTCTTCAAACGCGTCTTCTGCGTTTGATGGCACGTTTTCTAATTGCTCTAATACTTTTTCATCCATAAATAAAAATACACTCCGTTTTTCTTTTATCATATCAAACGGAGTGCACCAAAATAGGGGGGTTAGTTTATTTTTAGAGATTTTTCAAATTTTCTTTTTCTCGCTTTTTCTATCTTTTCCAAGTTCTCAGATAATTCAATATTGTTTAAGAGACGGTCAGCTTCTGAAAAATCTCCTTTTAGAGCACCGTCTATAAAAAACTCTCTTAGGTCATCGCAAATTTGTGAACGCTTAATTTTTTCTTCTATTTCGTTAGTAATTTCATCGTATTCTTTTTCACTAATAACAAGATTCTCTATTATCTCTTTTTTATTTGTTATTCTTTGTTTATAACAAACCTCCAAATATCTTTTTTCGTTATTGGTAAACTTATCGAATACCTTATCAACAGCATTTTCAACTTCTACAATCTTATCAGGTTTTATCGCCCAATTACCAAAAGCATATTTCAAAAAATTAAACGGAAACTTTTCAAATATGAAAGGTTTTACAAATTTAACTAAAACTTCATTTTCGGTTTCTTCAACTTTAGATATTTCTCTTTCAAAAGCAAATTTAATTTTTTCATTTATAAATTCTTGCCAAGGAATGCTTGAATACATTTCACACCTATCTGCAAAAATCAAACAGTCTTTATTTCTAATGTTTAGAAGCGCAGAATAGTCCGTTTCTCTATCCAAGTCCAAAAACAGCTTACTAAAATACTTATCATGAACAAAATCTAATTTTTTTAATTTTAAGTTTTTTAAGGTGACCTTTCTTAATCCTCTTAATCCACTAAGACAAGTTAAATCGGTTACGTTATTGTTTTCCAACTGCAATTCTTGAAGCCAATGATAATCTCTAAGGAAATCCACGTTATCTATATTGTTGTTAGAAAGGTAAACTTTTTTAATAGTTTTAAGCCCAAAATGTTCTTTCTTTCCCGTTAAATCTATTCCACTTAGGTCTAATACTTTCGTGCGAATAGCATTTCTAATCGCTTCGGAATACTTGTCACCCTCTTTTGCTTTATAATTAAACGCTAAACTTTCAATATGAACTCTTATTTTATCCCTTAATGATTGTGGTTTTAACACTTCTACAAAGCCACCGTATTGAATTGCCCAATAAAACATATCAAGTTCTCCGCAAGTAACTTTGACCGTTAAATAGTCTTCCGTTTCGTTAATAAAAGTAACGTCTCTAAATGTTTCATAAACGTGCCCCATGCGGGTTTTGTTGACCTTTAATTCGATTGATATAGCGTCACCGGTAAACATATTTGGATGTTTTGAAACATAATCACCTACACTTGTATCCTTAAGCTCTGTATCCTTTTTAGGCGTTGCAGACGATTTAATAACTTCAACTTCTCTAATTTTGTCTATTCTACAGTTCCAGATTCTATTTTCACTATGATTGAAACATACAAGATATAAGTTTCCATTTTTAGAAACTACCCAATAAGGACTAACAACGTATTCCTTATTTTTTTCGTAAACAAAGCTATCTCCTTCACGTTTTAATTTTGATGCATATTTAAAACGAATTCTCTTTTCTGTTTCCATCGCTTTTTCAATTGCTTTTAATTGATTAAGTAGAGTTGTTCCTTCTACTTGATAAATCTTTCCACCATTTATAAGACTATTTGCGTTATGTTTTTCTCTAAAAGTCTTACCCCCTAAATAAATAATGTTATTTAGCAATTCTTCTTTATTATTTTTTTCAACAAAAACATTATACGCTACGGAATTTAAGAGCAATGAAAGTTGCTCATCACTAAATTCTCGCTCAAGCCAAATAGCCCCTCTTTTTAAATGAAGTTCGTTTCCGTCTTCATCGAGCTCAGGTTCTATTCCGTGAATCTTATATCCAAAATCCAAAAGAAGTTTTAAATCTCTTGCCACAGATTTTCTTTCAGTAGAATAGCCTTTCTTTCGTAAAATTTCCACTATGTCGTCTTGTTTTAAGGTATTATCTTTATCGGAAAAATTTTCCAAAACCCATAAAACGTAAAGTAATTGAATTTTTTTACCGCCTTCAGTTATATTTACTTGCATAATTTATACCCCATTAAATTTCTTGATAATCCATATTGTTTTTCTTAGCGTATTCTATCGCCTGGCTTCCCTTTTTAGAGATTAACTTACCCCCACCAAGCATAAGAAAAGCATTTTCAGCAAAATCAACAACCGTATCAGGAACAACCACGTCCTTAAAATATCTAACGCAAGCCCAAGTCCATATTTTTACGATATTTTTAGGAATTTCGCCATTATGTGTAAGCAATAAAAGTGTTTCGCAAGATTTTTTTACTAAACAACCGTTAACAAATTCATAGTCGGATTTTTCTGGAAGATTAAATTCTTCAATATTAAAACTAGAAATAAAACAAAGATAATCAAGGTTTGTTCTTTCGCCCAAAACGGTAACTTTTTTTAAGTCTATACAACATGCAAAAGCTTGATAGTCAACTTCCTTTACACTTGCTGGGATAGTAATTTCTGCTATGGCTCTTTGACGGAAAGCATAAAATCCTATCTTTTCAACTCCGTCAGGGATAACGGCATTTTCCGTTCCGAGAATAACCGTGTTGGTGTTAATATCAATTAAGCAACCACTTTCGCTTTTATAGTTTTTGTTACCTTGTTCAACTATAATGTTTTTAAGGCTCTCCCAATTCCCTACTTCGCCAAACAATGCACCTTCTTCGATTTTCTCTACCGACTTTGGAATATAAAGTGTTTCCACTTCTAACGGCAAATGCGCTAAACTTTCGTCAGCAAGGCTTGTTACTCCGTCAGAAATAGCAAATTCTTTTACGTTAATATCCTTTTCGTAATCAACGTCTACGCTAACCAATACACCCTTTTCTACAACAATTTTCATATATTTATACCTCTAAAATTTTTTTACAAATTTAAAATAAAAGTGGGGCAAAATTTTTGTGTGAAAGCATTATATCACACCACCCCCTTAAAATCGGCTGAAAATTACATCGTTTTGAAAAATAGTTGAAAAAATATTTTTTGCCACTAAATATTGTGTTAACGCACCAAATTTGGTGCGTTATTGAGTTTAGCCATATTGCAATAGAAACAATTAAACCCCAAACGTCAATTTTCCCAAAAATCAAACCCCATTAAAAATTGTTAGTAGTGTAATTATTCTATCCATATAATCCTGTTTATAAATGACACATGCATGTCATATTTATAAAAAATGGCACCATAGAATTCACTCTATAGTGCCATTATATTATATTTACAGTCCCATTTTTGGGATGTTATGCTTTTTCGCAAACTCACACAACTTAACAAATAATTAAATATTATGCTGTTCATTATTAAAAAAGTTGTTTAAATTTTAGATTTAACTCCTTAAAATTAAAGTTAAAGTTCATCTTTTGTTTGCTCCTATTATGAAATTATTAAATTTCAATTAACCATTTTTCTTTCCATATTTTTTGTAATCTACGAACTTGGGAAATGTATATATTATCCGGTAATATAATTTTATTTTTCAGTTCTTCCTTTATTCTTTTATACCCCTCTTCTGCCAGCCTGCTGTTGCAAATAACTTTTACATTGTTGTTCTTTAATATATTAGTAAAAACCTCTTCAAAAATATCGTAGTCCAAACTAAAATTTTTAATATCATTATCTGCAGAACTATCTTTTTTTCTAATTGCTTCTTTCATAATATCTAAAAATGCAATCCTTTCTTCCTTTAATATTTTTATAATATCCGATTTAATAGTTGGATCTGTTTTTAATTTTCGTTTCAATTCTTTTAAATTAGTTTTTCTTGTTTCATCAATATATCCATATATGCAATTGTATGGCGATGTATAAAAATATCCGCAACCTTTTGGTGGCGTAATCGTGCCAACGATTATTACTTTAGTCTTATCACTAACGCAATGCTCTTTATTAAAACTTCCGACAAGTTCTTCATCAATGTTTATATTTATTAACTTAATGTCTTCACTATTTAACAGCCTTTTCATCTTTTGTTTTCTCCTTTTTTAAATAATTAAATTGATTCCCTTAGGAACGTGAATAAATATTGGTCTTTTTGTATTAGACATACATTCATAAAGTTCAGTAAGGCATTTGCCTTCATCAAAAAGGAAAAAAGCATCGTATATAACAATAGGCTTGTCACTTTCCGTTTTATCGCTTAACACTTTTTCTAAAAATCCTTTTAACGCTTCAAAAATGTATTCATGCTGACTTAGTCCACGTATGTTTTTAATCGTTTTTAAATACGCATCATCAAAAATATCAGCATCATTTTTAAAATTTGGATAACTTTTTTCAATAAACGAATTAAAATCTTCCACCTTAGAAAGATCTTCTTCAAATAAAGTTGCGTTATTTATTTTCATTTTTATCCACTCCAAAATTTAAAAATCTATTATGTTATTTTTCTATATAGTAAGACTTGCACGTTTCCACGCAAAAACACCCTAATACGCCGTGAAGCCACACACCTAAATCTAAATGAATTTTATAATAGTCTTTTATAGATCTTGGGTTATTGTTCTTTGGATACGCTATAATCTCTGGCTTGTTAATCAAATAACTCGTTGGCGTATGCCCATAAAAAATACATTTTTCAGTATTAAGTATTACGCTTGGTTCTTTAAAACATCTATCGTAAACCAAATCTTCACATCTCGCCTTGTCAAGCGAAATAATACTGTTTGTTTTATCCAACGTAACGCCTGCATGAACACATATAAAGTCTTTCTCTTCAATGAAAAAGGGTAAAGTTTCCAAAGCGTCAATTGTATCCCAATCTAAAAGATATCCGTCGCCCACAAAATATACTTTTAATTGTTCTAAAACTTTATCAAATTCGGTAGGTGAAGCTTTTTTCATCAATGCCCAATACTTTTTTAAAAAATCATACTCGTGATTACCAATAATCATTTTGATGTTTGGCTTTGACAAAACGTATTGTAAAAGTTTAACAGTGTCTGGTCCTTTATCAACAACGTCTCCGCAAATAATCATTGTATCATTATTTGAAAAATTAATTTTTCTTAGTAACTTTACAAATAAATCATATTCCCCGTGTATATCAGAAACAATATAAGTCATTATTTAACTTTTTTTCTTTACAATAAGATTTCCACCACACGCACCACATTTAAGATAGGGTATTCTGTCATAATCTCTTGGTTTTGAAACGTAACACCAAACTTGTCCACACTTAGTGCAATTTATAATATAATTGTATGACGACACGTCTTCTTTCTTTCCGCCCCAATCTTCCAACTTTTTGCTTTTTGTTACACACACGTAATTGTTAGTATATTTTTTTATCAACTCAGCACAACGCATAAATTTCTCATCATGATTAAAACAGCCGTCGATAGTGTGTATTAACTCGTGACATAACGTAGTGAGAAGACTTTGCCTTTGCACGGCATCTTCCTTTATCGCTTCAAATAACGCCCTACTAACTTCAATATCATAGTCATTACGATAGACACCTGTTCCTTTATATATTTTCGCCCACCAAGCAACTTTATTACTAAAAATAATTTTGTTTATATTGTGAGCGCGGTTTTTATACATATCCGCAGGTAGAGCATTATCAAGTATATCCGATGCTTCTTGTAAAACTTCTCTTACGTAATCTTCCGTTAACGTCATATTATTAAAACTTTATATATTGTCATAAAAGGCTTATTATATAACTGCTTGAAATTTATCTTTCGTTTGCTCCTTTTTATTTAATCTTTTTAAATATTTCTTCTAAAATTTCATTGTTTTGTATAATCTTATTTAACTCATCGCTTAGTCCAATTGTCATCCTTTTATCTTGTGGGTAGTTTTCTTCTACTGATGCCAAACAATATACTAACTCAGCGATTAACACCCCTCTAGTTTTAGTGGCTTTATACAAAAGTTCTTTCCATTGTGAGTTTTCAATTAAATTTTGATTTTCTTTATCCCCTAAAAATTGTTTTAATTCTGGCGACATAGTATTTGTTTCTTGCATAATCTCATTTCTCCTTTTGCTTTTTATTACTATTTTACCCCCTAAAAATTTGTCAAGGGGTAAGGCAAAATTTTAACCTTTAATTGCAGGGTGACGGGTAAATGCAGGGCAAGTTGCTTGCCAAGACATTTGTTGGTTAAAATATCCTTTCATATTACTGCACACACCCTTTGCTTGACAGTTAATATCAACTTCTGCACGACCGAAAAAGCCGTTTATAGTTCTTTCACCACCCCAATAAGCACAATTTGCGCAATATTTTCCGCATTGCATAACAGGTAATTTTCCCATAATCTCATTTCTCCTTTTGTATGTATTTATTATACTACTTTTATTTTGCTATTTCAACAATTCTTTAATTTACCACCATAATCCCGTAAATATTTTATTCAAACTCCTAAACCCCTTGTCTATGTTTTTTTTAAATTCTTCATCGCTACTAAACTCAAAATCGTATGCGCCGTTAAGGTGCTTTTCATATTTGTCAAAACAATTTGCAATTTCTAAAATATAATCTTTATACCATTTGTTAATTTTTTCTTCATCTTCTTTTGAAATTCGATTGTTATTTAAATCATCTAACGTGTATCCTCAAGGATTTTCTTGGTATGCAAAAAGCGAAGTACCTATCATGTTTTGAACGTGTCCACGAAGATAATCTCGAATCACCACAGCCAAAATGCTGTCTAACTCACCATAAATAAAGGGGTTTGTTTTTAAGGTGTAAAGACCTTGTTCTTTTTTCTTGCTCTCTTTTATCCATTTGACGTAGCCAAGCTTATACTTTCTTTTTGAATAAAAATAGTTGTGAAGTCTCTTAAATAAATATTTCATATTTTTATTTTCTTTCCTTTAATAGCGCTTCTACAAATTCGTTTGCTTCATTATCCCCAGAATACCCTGCGCTTTTTAGCCAATCGTAAAGTTGGGCTTTTGAAAGTTTTTCAAGCCAATGTTTTGGTAAGCTTTTTAAGTCTTCTAAAGATACCATTGACATTTCACTAAAAACCTTGTTTTGTTTTTCTAAAGAATACCTTGAAATACTTCCATCATAGCAATATAAAAAATTGCCTAACTGCATGAGCTTTCTGGTTTTTATATTATTTTCAGTTTCGCCTGTTAGGGCTTTTATTTTATCTAATAGTTGGTCAGTTATTTCAATCTCGCCTTTAATACAATTTGCTTTAAGCCAGCAACTCGGATAATATTGCATTTTATAATATTTCCCATCGATTTCGCACTCTAAATCATAAGATATTCGCCACCCAAACATAGAGCCACGGCGTGATAACGTAACGTTTTTTATATCAGTGATATCTTCCACACCGTAAACTTCTCTATCGACAAAAAGCCTGTCACAGCCTTCGTATTCGTTCAAAAAATCAACGTCTTCCTTTGTTGCGTGGTTTGATATAAACTTTGCCAACCTAACAACGTATTCATCTTTCAATGACAAAAAAGGAACTATAGCTTTATTATAGACTTTTTCTTCTAAATCTTCGCTTTTTGTTGTATGCGAATACGCTTTATAAAACTTTAAGCGATACTCCGAAAAAAAATCTTCTATCTTGCCTTTAAAAACATAAATGAACGAACTCTCTTTTCTAATAACGTGGTAATTTTTATTATCTATTTTGTTTACGTAAATTTCTACGCAATCGGTTTTTACTTTTTCATATTCCATCCTTGCCTTAAATAATTCTTGGCAAAACTTTTCTATTTTATCTAACAAGATTTTACGATTTTCTTCGGTTAATATATACCGAAATCCTTCTCTTACAATAAAGCTATCGTTTGTGCTAAAACTAAACTCACATAAACAATTGTATGTGTTTATATAGTAACTAAAATAATATCTCTTGCTTTCTTGATTAAAAAAACAAACCTTATATCTTTTTAAACTATTTTTCCAAACCTTCATAATCAAACTGCCTTTTAATTTCCATTTTATTTTACAAAATGTTTTATACTAAAAATGGTACACTAAAACTATTTTTTAATTATTTTA
>JAFVWA010000029.1 GCA_017501885.1 Clostridia bacterium
AAAATTATTCCTAATTTATTCCAAACAACTATTTGCGCAAGTTTCTAATTATTTCAAAAGATTTTATTAATGATGACAAATACTGTCATATTTGGTGTGCTATAATATAATTACAACAAAACGGATGCTAAATTCAAAGTGCATCCAAAAATATGTCGATTATACCCCAAAACACCTTGATAAAAGTCTAAATATATGCTATAATGTCCAATAGATAGCATAAATTAGTTGCATAAGGAGAAATATATGGCAACCGCATTAACATCAAACGCAGTTTTAAAAGAATTGAATTTAAGCAGGTCAACATTCTATTATTTGCTTAAAAACAATCTAATATCGGTACAAACTACGGAATCGGGACGCTACGTTTGGGACGAAGAAACCATTGAAAATTTAAAAACTTTGCTTGCGGAAAGAACTGAATCGGAACCTATTATAGAAGCGCCAAAAACTAAAACAACTAAAATTAACAATAGAAGATATTTAGGCAACAAGTATAAACTCCTTGACTTCATTAAAGGAACTGTTGAAAAAGAATGCAAAGGCATTACTACCGTTGCGGATATTTTTGCAGGCACAGGTTCGGTGGCTTCGGCTTTCAGCGACAAAAAACTTATAACTAACGACTTATTGTATTTTAATCACGTTTGCCACATTGCTTGGTTTGGTGCTGAAAAATACGATGAAGAAAAAATCGAAAACCTTATCTGCTACTATAATGCTATTAAACCGCACGAGGAGAATTATATGTCTCTTAATTTTGCAGACACTTTCTTTTCTTTAGAAGATTGTCGCAAAATTGGCTTTATTCGTGAAGATATAGAAATTAACTACAAAGAAAAAAAGATAAACACAAGAGAAAGAGCGATATTAATTACTTCGCTCCTTTATGCTATGGACAAAATAGCAAACACTTGTGGACATTATGATGCTTATATAAAAGGTGCTTCATTCGATAAACATTTAGAGTTGAGCATTCCTTTGGCAAGCAATAATAATAACGAAAATAATCAATGCTATAATGAAGATTCTAATCAATTAGTTGAAAGAATTGAAGCAGATTTAGTATATATAGACCCACCGTATAATTCACGTCAATATTGTGATGCATACCACTTACTTGAAAACGTAGCCAAATGGGAAAAGCCCGAAGTTAAAGGCGTTGCCCTTAAAATGGATAGAACTTCGCTTAAAAGTGATTACTGCACGTCAAGCGCAACTAAAGCCTTTGAAGATTTAATTTCTAAAATTACCGCTAAATACATCCTTCTTTCTTATAACAATATGGCAGAAAAAGGAAATGGCCGTTCAAACGCAAAAATTAGTGATGACGATATTATGCGTATTCTTTCAAGAAAAGGTAAAGTAAAAGTCTTTTCAGAAAATTACAAAGCATTTAGCGCAGGAAAATCAAATATTACTGACAACCAAGAAAGATTATTCCTTTGCGAGTGTTATGATTACTCACAAAAAGAAGTAATACAATCCCCCCTAAACTATACTGGTGGCAAATTCAAGTTATTACCCCAAATTCTCCCCCACTTCCCACAAGACGTAGAATGTTTTATTGATTTGTTTTGTGGAGGTGGAAACGTTGGAATAAATGCGCCTTGCAATAAAGTTGTTTTCAACGATAATAATTCGTTATTACGCTTTATGTTTGGCACATTCAAAAATATGGATAAGCAAGCCACGTTTGAATTGATAGACAATATTATTGAAAAATACGGTTTGTCTAACACTGAAAAATACGGGTACGAATACTATGGTTGCAATAGCGCTGAAGGACTTGCAAAATATAATAGCGAAGCATTCTTGAAATTAAGAGAAGATTTTAATCGCAACACAAATCTTGATTATAACTATTATATCACTCTATTCGTCCTCATTGTTTATGCTTTCAATAATCAAATAAGATTTAATCGCAAGGGCGAGTTTAATTTACCCGTTGGAAAAAGAGATTTTAATAAAAAAATGAGAGAAAAACTTTCTTCTTTCATAGATAGGCTTAAGAGTGGCGACTATAAATTTGAAAGTTATGATTTTAGAGAACTTCCAAATAAAGATTGGAACGACAAAACATTTGTCTATGTTGACCCGCCATACCTTATTACTTGTGCTACTTATAACGAACAAGACGGTTGGAATGAAACTCTTGAAAAAGAACTATTAAAATATTTAGACAACCTACACGAGCGTGGAATAAGATTCGCC
>JAFVWA010000240.1 GCA_017501885.1 Clostridia bacterium
TACACCAAAAACAAGACGGAGATTACAGATTCAATAGTACAATGGCTGTATGAACATAGCGGCGGTATTATATCGGTTGTAGTTTCGCTGATACACGACGCACAGGAAATAGCGATACTTAACGGCATAGAACAACTTAATATCGTAACCTTGAATGAGGCATACAAAAAGCGGTTGTCTATGCTACATACCTATATAGAGCCAACAATAACACGCAAAAGTCAAACGTCGGCAAAAGTGCGGAAATCAAAAATATATGCTATCGAACAAGAAACGGCTACCGATGGCGAAAATGTTATTGCGGAAGTGGTAAGGCTGTCAAAGGAAAAGAATGTTGATATGGTTGAACTGCTGAAGGATTATGTAACGGTCGAGGTAATAAGCGTATGATAAATTATATTCCCCAAATCTACCCTGACGAATTAGTTTACAGTTTATTTTGTCGGTACTACGTGCATTCTGGCTGTGTTAGTCATAAAGCGGCTTTGAGTGATATTTTTTGTAAAAGGTCTGATAACCCAAGCAAAGAGTTTATCGGTCACTTGAACGCTGACGCACAAAATCAGATAGAAAAATGCTATCCGATAAAAGAACTGATACTAAAAAATACAATGTTTCCGCAGTATGCACGGTTTATACCACTTTCCCAAAAGGAAAAGGCTATGTACCATTTTGAGTTTGAGTATTGCGACGCACACCATCTTTTTGCTATTTTACCACGCACGGACGCAGACGGCTTTTTGAGATATTGCCCTTTATGTGTTGAAGAAGACAGACAAAAGTACGGCGAAGCCTATTGGCACAGAACACACCAAATACGTAATATGCAGATATGCAGTAAGCATAAATGCTACCTTGAACAATCGGAAGTTACGGCAAAGAGTGAAAAATGCTTTACCTTTTGCCCTGCTGAAGAATACTGCAAAGTCATAGAGCCAAGAATAGCAGATAACGCTGATAGTTTGAGATATGCGGAATACTTATCGGACGTATTTAATTCACCGTTGGATTTTTCAAAGGATATACCTATAAATACGGTCTTTTACTACGCTATGGCTGATACGCCGTATATGAAATCGTCGGGAAAGACAAGATATACAAAGGAACTATCAGACCGTCTAAAAGCCTACTTTGAAACTATCGGAATTAACGATATTGCAAGTATGTATCAGATACAAAGGGTTCTACTCGGTAATCGGTTTGATTTCTCGGTAGTTTGTCAGGTAGCCTTTTTTCTCGGTATAAGTGTTACGGATTTGACCGCTCCGCAGATAACCCAAGAACAGATTGAAACAGAAAAGGCTACACACACTATGAAAGACAAAGAGCCTATTAATTGGCAGGAATACGACGGCGAACTTGCACCTGTTTTAGAAAAGGTCGCAAAAGGTATTTACTACGGTACGGCAAATGAGAACGGCAGACCTGACAGAGTATCGGAAAAAATGATATATAGAGAATTGGAACTGTCGGCACATAGGCTTGAGAAACTACCACAATGCAGACGGATTTTTGAACGGTATTCGGAAACATACGAGGAAAACTGGGCAAGACGTGTTATCTGGGCGTATAGGGAACTGTCGGAACAGCAAAAGCCTTTTTATTGGTCAGATATACGGCTTGTATCGGGAGTGAAAAAGAAAAATATCGGCAAAGTCATACCATTCATAGAAAAGTATGCTGATAAATCAACGGCAAATCATATAATATCTATCATCGGAAATATTCCACTTTGAATATATATTTTCAAAAAATTACCGTCGAAGTGACGAAAACTCCCCAAATATATTGATTTTCTTTACAAAATATGATATATTGTATACGCTAGACTATACTCACAATATGCTGGATAAGTATATTTATAACCATAAAGGTGTACGCTATATTGGTAAAAGCGTACACTCTGACTAATCATGCCTTTATGGTGAGTGAGTAAGTGTCTAGCAACCTTATCGTCGGAGCTGTCCGTTTTTCGGTGCGTAGTTCCGCTGTAAGGTGGCTACGCACTTTTTTTATTTGTGAGGGATTTCAAATGATTGAGAGTATAAGACGACAACAATGTTGCTTTACAGGACATAGACCTGAAAAACTTGATATATCGGAACGTGAAATCAAAGATAGATTATATACCGCAATTCAAAAGGCTATATCTGACGGATATACTACCTTTATATCTGGAATGGCACGTGGTGTTGATATATGGGCGGCAGAAATAGTTGTTGCAGAAAAGAAAAAGAATAAAGAAATAAAATTGGTTTGTGCTTCTCCGTATGAGGGGTTTGAAAAGAAATGGAGTTTTATAGAGCAACACAAATATAATACTATTCTTAAAAAGGCAGATTTCGTAAGATACGTATGCGAACACTATTCAAGACAATGCTTCCAAATACGTAACTGCTATATGGTTGATAGGTCTTCACGAGTTATAGCGGCATATAACGGAGAAAGTGGCGGTACAAAGAATACAATCAGATATGCAAATAGTAAAAATGTTGAAGTTGAGAACATTCTCACAGTAATATAAATAATCCCATTGATATTAGATACTATTCTTTTATCAATGGGATTTAATTTTATATAAAATTACTGTTTTTTATATAAAACTATAGACTTTTCCCTGCTAAAGTGATATAATGTATTTTGGTAGATTTTAACGTAAAGGAGATTTACAATATGGCTGATACAAGAAAAGAACAAGAGCGCGACGAACTCCACCGTGCGATATGGAACATAGCCGACGACCTGCGAGGTAGCGTTGACGGCTGGGATTTTAAAAACTATGTGCTGGGTACAATGTTCTACCGATATATTTCGGAGAACTTCACGGCATATATTAACGCAGGAGAACACGACGCAGGAAATACAGATTTTGACTATGCAACTATGTCCGACGAGGATGCAGAAGAAGCACGTGCAGGCTTGGTAGAAGAAAAAGGCTTTTTTATTCTGCCGTCGGAACTGTTCTGTAACGTCCGTAAAAATGCACCGTCAAATGAAAACCTTAACGAAACCCTTGAAAGCGTATTTTTACATATAGAAGATAGTGCAAAAGGCAGCGAAGCAGAGGACGACTTCGCAGGTCTGTTTGACGACTTTGACGTAAACAGCAATAAGTTAGGTGCTACCGTTGCAAAGAGAAATGAACGCCTTGTAAAACTTCTTAACGGCGTAGCCGATATGAAACTTGCCTATAAGGACAATGCGATTGACGCTTTTGGTGACGCCTATGAGTACCTTATGGGCATGTACGCAGGTGCCGCTGGCAAATCGGGCGGTGAGTTCTTCACACCTGCCGACGTTTCGGAACTTCTTACACGCTTGGGTACGGTAGGCAAAACCGAAGTAAACAAGGTCTATGACCCTGCTTGTGGTTCGGGTTCTTTGCTGTTAAAGGCTCAAAGTGTCCTCGGTAAAGACGCTGTACGTCAAGGCTTTTACGGTCAGGAAATCAATATCACTACATACAACCTTTGCCGTATAAATATGTTTTTGCACGACGTAGGCTTTGATAAGTTTAATATCGCCTGTGAGGATACGCTAATCAGCCCACAGCATTGGGACGACGAGCCTTTTGAACTTATAGTTTCAAATCCCCCGTACTCTATCAAGTGGGTCGGCGACGATAACCCACTTCTTATAAATGACCCACGCTTTTCGCCTGCTGGCGTTCTTGCACCAAAAAGCAAGGCTGACCTTGCCTTTATTATGCACTCACTTTCTTGGCTTGCTACGGGCGGTACTGCGGCAATCGTGTGTTTCCCCGGCATTATGTATCGTGGCGGTGCGGAGCAGAAAATCAGAAAGTATCTGATTGACAACAACTACGTTGATTGTGTCATTCAGCTTCCCGATAACCTTTTCTACGGAACGTCTATCGCTACCTGCATTATGGTTTTGAAGAAATCCAAGACCGATAGCAGTGTTCTGTTTATCGATGCATCCAAGGAGTGCGTAAAGGTTACGAACAATAACAAGCTGACAGATCAGAACATTACCAATATCGTAAACGAGTTTACGACACGTGCAGAGGCAACACACTTTGCTCATCTTGCTTCTTATGATGAAATTGTGCAGAACGAGTATAATCTTTCTGTTTCAACCTACGTAGAAGCAGAGGATACGCGCGAGGTTGTGGATATCGTTAAGCTCAATGCGGAACTCAAAGAAATCGTTGCAAGAGAGCAAGTCTTGCGCGAAGAAATTGACAGAATTATTGCGGAGATTGAGGAATAATGGCAAGAGGCGAACAAGAGCAAAAATGCATTGATTTTGTAAGGAAGCAACTTGAAGAAAATAAATTTAATTCTTTGCTCCCCAATAAGGACATTGATATTATTCGGCAGATATTTCATATAGCAAAGCCAAACTCACATCTTAGCGAATTTCCTGATTTTATCTTTGAGAATGGATTTATAGAGCATTTTCAAGTAACATCTGCAAAGGAAACGAAAAAAGGTTCAAAATCGGCAGAGGCAAGCGCCTCTTTTGAAAAAGAATGTGAATCAGCAAATGAAGAAATGCTCAAAACGCTTATGCAATCTCACCAAGTCAATCAATTTTATACTCATCAAATGGAAATGGACTGCCCCGAGTGTTCCTACGAGTATTATGAAAAGTCGTTCAAGAAAAATTTCGAGCATCATATAGAAAGCCTTGAAAGGTACA
>JAFVWA010000241.1 GCA_017501885.1 Clostridia bacterium
CATCGGTATCCGCACCCTTTGCCCCTAAAAATTCTATTCCGAATTGGTGGAATTCACGAAGCCTTCCTGCCTGTGGTCTTTCATAACGGAAGCATTGAGTTATATAGTAGAGTTTTTGTGGAAGTGCTTGATTGAAAAGTCCATTTTCTACAAACGCTCTCGCAACACCTGCCGTGCCTTCTGGCTTTAAGGTTATACTTCTGTCACCCTTGTCGTTAAAGGTATACATTTCCTTATTAACGATGTCGGTAGTTTCGCCTATTCCCCTTAAAAACACTTCGGTATGTTCAAAAGTGGGCGTGCGAATTTCCTTAGCATTAAAAAGGCTTGCTACTTCCCTTGCCGTTTTTTCTATATATTGCCACTTTCCGCTTTTATCGGGCAAAATGTCTTTAGTTCCTTTTGGTGCGGTTATCATTTTTATTTATCCTTTTAATTATAAAATGTATTTTTTAAGGTCTTTGGTCTTTTTGTCTACGCCAAACTTGTTAACAACGTAGTCAGCGTCGATTACTATTTCTTTATCGCTTAAACCGTCTGCTTCAAACGATACGTCTTCAAGAAGATTTTCTACAACCGTATGAAGTCTTCTTGCGCCAATATCTTCGCTCGTTGCATTCATGTCTTCGCTAATCTCGGCAATCTTATCGATAGCGCTTTCGCTGAACTTTAAGGTTACGCCGTCCACTTTAAGCAAGGTTGCATACTGCAAGGTGATTGCGTTCTTCGGCGTGGTGAGTATTTTAACAAAGTCGTCTTTTGTCAAACTTTGAAGTTCTACTAAAATTGGGAATCTACCTTGTAATTCAGGGATAAGGTCACTTACCTTTGATACGTGGAATGCGCCTGCTGCGATAAATAAAATATAGTCCGTTCTAATTGCGCCGTATTTGGTCATTACGGTAGAGCCTTCAACGATAGGGAGAATGTCGCGTTGAACACCTTCTCTCGAAACGTCTTGTCCGCCTGACTTAGAGCCTTTTGCAGCGATTTTATCGATTTCATCGATAAAGATTATACCTTCTTGCTCAGCACGACGAATGGCTTCTTCGTTTACAGAGTCTTTGTCGATAAGTTTATCTGCTTCTTCGTCAAGCATAATGCGTCTTGCTTCCTTTACGGTGAGTTTACGCTTTTTGCGTTTTTTAGGAATCATGTCCCCAAAAATACTGCCTATGCTTATTTCCCCTGCACCCGGAACTAATTCCATGGGTTTTGGGTTATCAACGATTTCGATTTCTATTACTTCATTGTCGTAATAGCCTTTCTTTAAGCCTTCTGCTATGTTGTTTTCAAATATTTCTACGGGAGTTTCGCCCCTGTCTAAGCGACGAACTTCTGCAAGTAATTTAACGAGTTTTGCATCGACTGCCGCGCTCGCTTTTTCGGTTACTTTCTTAAATCTTTCTTCTTTAACCAAACGAACGGCACATTCTGCCAAATCTCTTATCATTGATTCTACGTCTCTACCAACGTAGCCTACTTCGGTATACTTGGTTGCTTCTACCTTAACGAAAGGTGCGCTTACTAACTTTGCAAGTCTTCTTGCAATTTCCGTTTTACCTACGCCCGTAGGTCCTTTCATTATGATGTTCTTTGGCGTGATTTCTTCCATTTCAGCCGTGGTGAGTTGGCTTCTTCTATAACGGTTTCTAAGCGCGATGGCAACTGCCTTTTTGGCTTCGTTTTGACCGATTATATATTTATCTAATTGCTCTACTATTTGCTTGGGACTTAAATTCATCTGCCTACCCCCTTATAGCGTTTCGCAAGTGATATGACCGTTTGTAAACACGCATATTTCACTTGCTATTTTTAGAGATTTTTTTGCTATGTCTTCTGCTGAATATTCAGTTTCTTGACACAACGCCCTTGCCGCCGCCAACGCGTAGTTTCCACCGCTTCCGATAGCGCATACGCCGTCTTCAGGCTCTATTACTTCGCCCGTTCCCGAAACGATTAAAAGAGTGTCTTTGTCAGCAGTTATCATCATTGCTTCTAACTTTCTCGCTTTGTCTGAACGCCAAAGTTCGGCAAGTTCTACTGCGCTACGCATTAAGTTGCCTGAATATTTATTAAGCATTTCTTCAAAACGTTCTGAAAGCGTAAACGCGTCTGCAACTGAACCTGCAAAACCGAATATTACCTTTCCGTTATATATACGGCGAACTTTCACCGCGTTGTTCTTGAAAATTATTGATTGCGACATTGTTACTTGTCCGTCGCCGGCTATTGCCGTTTGACCGTTGCGCTTTACTGCACAAATGGTCGTTCCCATAAATTGATTCATATATTCATCTCCTTAATAAATAGGTTGATATGCTCTAAACTTCTCTCTGCCATCAAACGCTTTCTTTCCGATTTATCTTTAACTATTTTGCCAAGCGGTGGCAATATGCCAAAGTTTGCATTCATTGGCTGAAAGTCTTTGTTTTCAGTCGTTATATACTTTGCAAGTGCGCCCGAAACGGTGTTGTCCGATACCGTTTGGTAGCTTTCGCCCTTTATTCGTTTTAACAAGTATATACCCGTCATTAGTCCTGAAAGCGCGCTTTCTACGTAACCTTCAACACCCGTTATTTGACCTGCGAAGAAAACGTTTGGGTTTGCCTTTAACGAGTAGTCGGGACTTAGCACTAATGGGGAATTGATAAAGGTGTTTCTGTGCATTACGCCGTATCTTAAATACTCCGCATTCTTTAATGCGGGGATAAGCGAAAACACTCGCTTTTGCTCGCCAAATGTCAAATTGGTTTGAAAGCCGACCATGTTATACATGGTGCCTTCTTGGTCTTCTCTACGAAGTTGTAGTGTTGCGTATGCCCATCTGCCAGTTTTTGGGTTAGTAAGCCCTACGGGTTTTAACGGACCGAAACGCAAGGTGTCTTCCCCACGCCCTGCCATTATTTCTATTGGCATACAACCTTCAAACACTTCCTTTTTTTCAAACTCGTGCAAATCTGCTCTATTTGCGCTGACGAGCGCTTGATAAAAGGCTTGATATTCTTCCTTTGTCATTGGACAGTTTATATGGTCGCCGTTGCCTTTATCGTATCTATCGCCAAAAAAGGCGTTTTCCATATCGATACTGTCTTTTGAAATTATTGGTGCTGAAGCATCAAAAAAATGAAGTTGCCCCTGTGAGATTTTTGCTATCTCTTGATAAAGTTTGCCTTCGGTTAGTGGGCCTGTCGCTATAACCGAATAGCCGTCTTGTGGAATTTCTTCTATCTCTTGACTGATAAATTCCACGTTGGGATTCTCTAAAAGTTTTTTAGTGATATATTCGGAAAATCCTTCGCGATTAACAGCCAAAGCATTGCCTGCGGGAACGGCGTTCTTGTCGGCTGACTCAATAATTAGCGAGCCCATTAAACGCATTTCTTGTTTAAGAAGCCCTGCCGCGTTTCCGTAAACGTCGTTACTTTTTAATGAGTTAGAACAAACTAACTCGCCAAAGTCTTTGCTTTTATGGGCGGGGGTAAACTTATTTGGCTTAATGTCGTAAAGTTCTACCTTAACGCCGTTTTTTGCTAGATAGTAGGCACATTCAGAGCCGGCAAGCCCTGCGCCTATAACCTTAACCTTTTGCATCTTTAACGAATGAACATCCTTTGTCTGAACACTTTATTTTTCCGTTTATCTCTACTAAGTATTTACCACAAGTCGGGCATTTTTCACCCGTGGGTAAATCCCAACTCATAAACTTGCATTCGGGATACCCTGAACACCCGTAGAAAATCTTTCCACCGCGCGAAGTCATCTTTTTAGTAGGTCTTCCGCAATCGGGACAAACGCCCACGCTTTCAGTTAAACTTACCGTATTTTTACACTTTGGATAGTTTGAACATGCCAAAAATTTACCAAACTTGCCTTCACGCTCTACCATAACTCCACCGCACTTAGAACAAAGTTTATCGGTGGGAATTGCCACGTCGGGATTTGCCGACTTAATATTAGAACACTTTGGATAGTTTGAACATGCGTAATAGTTGCCAAAACGACCGCTATTTATAGTCATTCTTGCACCGCACTTATCACATATAACGTCGGTGAGTTTGGAGTTTTCAAGTTGCTTTTCAAAGCCCGTGTAAAAGTCTTTGATAAGTTTATGCCAATCTTTTCCGCCCGTGCCTATATCGTCTAACGAGTCTTCCATCTTAGCGGTAAAAGATATATCCATTATATCTGGGAAGTCTTTTACCAAGAAGTCTATAAGCGTGTAGCTTATGGGGTTAGGAACAAGAGATTTCTTTTCTCTATGAACGTATTCCCTTTTCTTATCGGTGAGTTTACCCATTATAACGGCGTAGGTAGAAGGTCTGCCTATGCCCTTATCTTCCATACTTTTAATGAGCGTTGCTTCGGTATAACGAACGGGGGGTTTTGTAAACTTTTGCTCTTTTGAGAGTTTGTTTAAGTTTAATACCTCGTTTTGTTCCATTGGTGGAAGAAGTGCGTTTCCGCTTTCTTCGTCTTCTTCCTTTTTACTATCGTCGTAAACGGCGGTATAGCCTTTGAGCACAAGCGTTTTACCACTCGTTTTCAACCCGTAATCGCCTGCCGTTACCGTTACCGCTACGCTATCGTAAATTGCTTCTGACATTTGCGAAGCAATAAATCTATCGTATATTAGTTTATAAAGTTTGTATTGGTTTTTATCCAAAACGTTAACTAAACTATCGGGCGTTCTTCTTATATCAATGGGGCGAATTGCTTCGTGCGCGTCTTGAGCGTCCTTTTTGCTTCTATAAACGTTAGGTCTACTTGGCACGTATTTGTCGCCATAGTTTGCTTTTATATAGTCTAACGCGCTTGCTTGCGCTTCCTTTGAAACACGAACTGAGTCCGTTCTCATATAGGTAATAAGCGCGATGTTGCCGTTTGGAGTTTCAACACCTTCGTAAAGTCTTTGCGCGATTGCCATTACTTGGGGAGCGGTTATATTAAGTCTTATAGAGCCGTCCTGTTGCAACGTGCTGGTTATATAAGGTGCGGGTGCGTGTGATTTTACAACGCTCTTTTTAACTTCTGCAACCTTAAACTGCGAAGCCTTTAACTCGCTTTCTACCGCTAACGCTTCTTGCTCGCTTGAAGGTTTAAATTTTTTACCTTTCTTTTCGGTTAAAAGAACTGAAAAGTTTGACTTGCCTTGTGGGTTTACGTCTGCTTTTAAGTTCCAATATTCTTGGGGTTTGAATGCTTGAATTTCACGTTCTCTATCAACGATCATTCTAAGCGCTACTGACTGAACTCTGCCCGCAGATAGGTTTTCGTTTAAAATTGAACTTGCGACGGGGGAAATTGAATAACCCACTAGTCTATCCAACACACGCCTTGCTTGTTGGGCGTCAACTAAGTTCATGTCTATCTTTCTTGGGTTTGCGATTGCGTTTTTAACAGCCTTTTCGCTTATTTCGTTGAACTCTATTCTATTAGCCTGTTTTTCGTCAAGTCCCAAAACTTCTGCTAAGTGCCAAGATATTGCTTCGCCTTCTCTATCCGGGTCGGTTGCGAGAAATACTTTGTCGGCTTTTTTAGCCTTCTCCGAAAGACGTTTTATATCAGCTTTTTTGTCCTGAGAAATTTCATAATACGGCTCAAAGTTAGAAGATATTTTTATACCCATGCGGTTTACGGGTAAATCGCGCACGTGTCCTTTACTTGCTTCTACCTTATATTCGCCTTTCAAAAACTTCTCTATGGTTTTTGCTTTGTGTGGTGATTCTACTATTATTAATTGCATTTATTCCTCCGCAAAGTTGCCTGTTAGTTGGTATAAGTTTCCGTTCTTTGCTACTATGCCCTTTATTTCCAATACTGAAAGTAGTGGCATTATTTCAAACGCGCGCTTATTTAAGCCTGCGCTTATTTTTTCTACGTGAAGTTCCCCTTGTTTCAGTATGTTTACTATTTGCTTTTCTTCGTCGGTCAATTGGGGTTTTTGGTTTTCGTTAACTTTTATTCCGTAGTGATTTAATATATCTTCGGGTGTGTCGGTAAGCATTGCGCCCTGTTTTATAAGTGAATTGCAACCTTCACCGTGAGATACTCCCACGCTATACGGAATGGCAAAAACGTCCTTTCCATACTCTACTGCACAACTTGCCGTCCATAGCGTTCCGCTCTTTTTGGCTGCACTCGTTATCAATACTCCTTGCGAAAGCCCTGCAAAGATTCTATTGCGAATGGGGAACATATATGGAAGTGTTACAGTTTGCGGTGGATTTTCACTTATTACTAAGCCGCTTTCAGCGACCTTATCTGCTAAACTTTGGTTGGCTTTTGGATAGACGTTATCAACTCCACCCGTTACAACTGATATTACTTTTGCATTGTTAGAAAGAGCCGTCAAAAGCACCTTTTTATCAACTCCGTCTGCTATGCCTGTAACCAACGTAAAGCCGTTGTCGATAAGTGCTTTAACGTAGTTTTCGGTTACTGCTAATGCTGTGTTTGGGGTTTTTCTACTGCCAACTACCGCAAAAAGGCGGTCAGCGTTAAGAAGAGAAATATCTCCCTTAGTATAAAGCACAAGTGGTGGGTGACTTGTTTGTAAAAGACTTTGAGGATAACCTTGTGATTTTATAGTTACAACCCTTATGCCTTTACTTTTCAAGCCGTCCAAAACAAACTGCATATACTCTTTTGTGAGCGCGTTCTTTAAGGTTGAATAAATATTGACGTTTAAGTTGTTAATTAAATACTCTTTGCCCTTTTGAACTATTAAACTTGCGTCAAACTGTTCGCCTGCAAGACTTAATAGCATTTGTTTATGCTTATATTCTAAACCGCTAAAACTGTCAAGCCAAATTAGGGAAAGTTCTTGTCTTGTGTATGATTTCATTTTAATAACGGCGGTAACTTACCGCTTCCAAAATATGCTCTGGACGAATACTCTCGCTCGCACTCATATCGGCAATGGTCCTTGCCACCTTGATTATACGACTTCTTGCCCTTGGGGAAAGTTTTAAGGTTACATACGCGTTTTTAAGAATGTTTTCGCAATCTTCTGAGAGCGGACAGTATTTTTTGATATGTTTTTCACCCATATCGCTATTTGTTAAAATTTGCTCGTCCTTAAAACGTTCTCTTTGAATGGCGCGTGCTCTATTCACGCGTTCGCGAACAACTGCGGAAGTTTCGCTTTGTTCTTCACTTGAAAGTTCGGCATACTTAACGCTATCTACTTCAACTTGGATATCTATTCTATCAAGTAAAGGTCCTGAAAGTTTTGCCCTATACTTTGCTATTTGGGTTGGCGTGCAAGTGCATTCCCTTTCGGACGAGCCGTAGTTTCCGCATGGGCATGGGTTCATGCTTCCGCAAAGTATTACGTTTGCTGGGTAGGTTACCGAACCCGTCACTCTCGCTACCGTTATTACCCCGTCTTCTAAAGGTTGACGAAGCGCTTCTAAGGTAGAACGTTTATATTCGGGCATTTCGTCTAAAAACAAAACGCCGTTGTGCGCAAGTGATATTTCGCCAGGACGGAGCGACTGTCCGCCACCTGTAAGCGATACGGTTGAAGCCGTGTGGTGGGGGCTTCTAAAAGGTCTTTTATAAATTATCCCTTCACCTTCTTTAACGTAGCCTGCCACCGAATGAATTTTAGTGGTTTCAAGCGCTTCTTCAAAAGTCATGTCGGGCATGATGGTCGGAATACATTTTGCAAGCATGGTTTTGCCTGTTCCCGGTGCACCAACGAATAGCATGTTGTGTCCACCTGCTACCGCTATCTCCAATGCGCGTTTTGCCACCGCTTGTCCTTTTACCAAACTTAAATCGCTGTCGTATTTGTTCTTTGCGTCAGCGCTAACGAACGTTTGAGTTTTAACTTTCTCTATTAAAGTTAATCCCGAAAGGTGGTTTATTATTTCCTTTAAGTTGTTTGCGGGATAAACGTTTACGCCTTCTACGAAAGACGCTTCCCTTTCATTGGTTTTTGGAATAATAAAGTTTTTATAGCCTTGTGAAAGCGCTGATATGATTATAGGCAGAACCCCGTTTACTCTGCGAAGTTCTCCATCTAAGGAAAGTTCGCCTAAAAACACGTATTCGTTAACTTCGCCAACAAGTTGCGCCGTCGCTTTTAAAACGCCTACTGCAAGCGCTACGTCGAGAAGTGAGCCTTCCTTTTTAACGTCGGCAGGGGCAAGGTTTGCGGTTATCTTTCTCGTGGGGACTTTGAATCCGCTATTCTTTATTGCTGAGCGAACTCTCTCTTTTGATTCCTTTACAGCTGTATCTGCAAGACCTACTATATCAAATGCGGGAAGCCCGTTATTTATATCTACTTCTACTGTAACGGGTATTCCTTCTAAACCCACTAAAGTATATGCCCTTGTCTTAGATATCATCTGCGCCCCTTGAAGTTTAATTTTTATAAAAAAGCCTTCTCTGCCTTATAATATATTTTCTTAGTATAATATTATATATTATTTTATTGCAAATGTCCAATGATTTTATAAACAAACAACACCCTAATTTGTTTATTTACTAAACCTTAGAGTTAAAGTAAAAAAAAGAACTTACTAAAATTAGTAAGTCCTTTGTTTTTTGTTTTCAAGTTATCTTGCGATTTCTTTAACTCTTGCAGCCTTTCCGGTTCTTGCTCTTAAATAGTAAAGCTTAGCACGACGAACTTTACCCTTTCTCATTACTTGGATATCTGCTACCTTTGGTGAGTGGATTGGGAACGTTTTTTCTACGCCTACGCCGTAAGAAATTCTTCTAACGGTGAAAGTTTCAGAAATTCCGCCATGTCTTTTTGCAATTACAACGCCTTCAAATGCTTGTAATCTTTCCTTGTCTCCTTCAATAACCTTTACCATTACTTTAACGGTATCGCCTACGTTGAAAGAAGGAACGCTACTTTTAAGGTTTTCCTGATTGATTGCTTCGATAATCTTACTCATTGCTTTTACCTCCAAATTACTAAGCGTTCATTGATGATTTCCACAAGCGGAACGCCCGAAAGCCATATTATAATATCATATTTTTTTGTTGTTGGCAAGCATTTTTACATACTAAACGCATCAATTATGTGATTTATTTTGCCATTTTCTATTTCTATCACGTCAAACCGACAAGGCGCGTCTTGTAAACCTTTCTTTATTAGGTATTCGGTCGCTACGCGAAAATATTTTTCTTGCTTTTTATGGTTAACCGCTTCTGACGGCGCACCATACGTGTCGTCAGAGCGAGTTTTTACTTCCACAAACACCGTCACCCCGTCTTTTTGGGCGATTATATCTGCTTCGCCAATATGTGTGCGAAAGTTCATTTCCAAAACTTTGTAGCCTGCTTTTTTAAGGAATTTTCCCGCTTCTACTTCTCCTGCTCTACCCAAAAGTTTTTTATAAAAGTTTTTCTGTGCAATCTGCACGGCCCTATCTCCTTGATTTTTTCTATATGCGATTTTGTCCCGTATCCCTTGTGCTTTTCTAAGCCGTATTCGGGAAACTCTTTTGCATATTCGGTCATAAGCCTATCCCTATACACCTTTGCAAGTATGGAAGCGCAACCTATGGTATAACTCTTGCTATCACCTTTGGTTAAGTATTCTGCGTTTATTGGAAGGTGCGTGTCAACTCCGTCAACAAGCGTAATATCGGGTTTTACCGCTAAGCCGTTAACCGCTTCGGTCATGCACTTTTTAACGGCTTCTAAAATGTTGATTTTGTCAATTTCTTCCTGAGAAATCTCTTTGATACAATAAGCGATAGCACGCTCTTTTATTAAATCAAAAAGCGCTTCTCTTTTTTTCTCGGTGAGTTTTTTGCTATCGTCTATACCTTCTATTAAATTTTCTAAATCCATTATAACCGCGCAACATACTACGGGACCTGCAAGTGGGCCTCTACCCACTTCGTCTACCCCTGCAACGTATTTTGCACCTAAGGTTAAATGTTTTCTTTCGTATTCTAATTTATCCATTTTAGTCGAGAATAATTTTCCCTATTCTACCCTTTCTAAAATCGTCTATAACGGCGGTAGCGCACCTTTCGTAGTCATAGTCGCCACCTTTCATTAAGAAGCCACGGCGAACGCAAATTGCGTTAAACAAATCAAGTGTAGGAAGTGTCGTATCTTCAATGCCGTATTTTTCTTTTAATAAATGTGGATATTTATCCGCAAGTTCTTTTAATAGTTCGTAAGCAAGGTCGTTAAAATCGATATTAGCGTCGTTCATACTGCCAATGTAGGCAAGGTGTTTTGCTAAATATTGATTTTCAAACGCAGGTGGCATTGTGCCTGGGGTATCTAACAATTCGAGTTCGCGAAGTCTTACCCATTGCTTGCCTTTGGTTACCCCTGCTTTGTTGCCTGTTACCGCCTTTTTACCACCGCAAAGAGCGTTGATTATGGTGGACTTTCCCGTGTTGGGAATGCCTGCAACCATTATGCGAACAGGCTTGAATATGCCCTTTTCTTTATTTTTGTCAAGTTTCTCTTTTAAGAGCGCGAAAATCTTTGAATATAAAAGGTCTATCGCCTTTTTATCCATTGCCGAAACGGCAACCGTTTCTCTGCCAAGTTCTGCAAATTCTTTGACCGTTCTTAAAGCGTCTGCCTTTTCAATAAGGTCGCATTTATTAAGCACGTAAAGAACTTTTTTATTGACAAAAAGCTTGGCAAGTTTTTCGTTAACCGAGGCTCTTGGAGCGCGCGCATCTAAAACGAGCATAACGCCGTCAACCGCTTTAAGGTTGTCTTCCATCATGCGCATCGCTTTGGTCATGTGACCTGGGAACCATTGTAAATGTTGCATTTACTTATCCCCCTTTTCTTTTAGTAAGTCGGGACGGTTTTTCTTTGTAATCTCCAAGGCTTTTTGCTGTCTCCATTCGTCAATTTTGGCGTGGTTTCCACTAACTAAAACTTCGGGAACTTTAAGCCCCATAAACTCTTGTGGACGCGTGTAGTGTGGGTATTCCAAAATACCGCTTGCAAAACTTTCTTGCTCTAACGACTCACTATTGATAACCCCGTCAACGTATCTTGCAACCGCGTCGACGGTAGCCATTGCGGGGATTTCTCCACCCGTTAAAACAAAGTCGCCAAGCGACAATTCTTCGTCTATAAACAAGTCTAAAACGCGTTGGTCTATGCCTTCGTAATGTCCGCAAAGTAGCAACAAATGGTCGCACTTACAATACTCTCTTACCACGCTTTGGCTTAAAGTTCTGCCCTTTGGGGAAAGGTAAATACGCTTTGCAGTATGGTCTTTATCTACCGCCAAAATAGCATCGGCTATGGGCTGTGGCATCATTACCATTCCTGCACCGCCACCAAACGGCGTATCGTCACATTTGCGGTGTTTATCGAGCGTGTAGTCCCTAATATCCACGATATTAAGTTCAAGCTTCCCGCTTTCTACCGCCCTACCTATTATGCTTGTTTTTAAGGGGGTGAACATCTCTGGAAATAGCGTTAAAACGTCAATCTTCATAACAAGCCACCTCGTTTAACCTTTCACTCTTAACGGTGATTTTTTTATTTTGTGTATCAACTGATATAAGCAAGTCTTTTAGGAAGGGAAAACGCATTATTCCCCTGTCCGTTTGAACTGTAAAAATATCCGTTTTCGCTTGCGTTACGTCTATAATTTCACCAACTTTTTCGCCTGATTCTACCACTAATTCACAACCAATTATATCGACTATAAAAAAGCTGTTTTCCTTAGGCGATACCGCGTCTTTTCTAAGAACATGCAAAAACTTACCACGGAATAATTCCGCAGTATTTCTGTCGTTTATTGTGTCTAACGAAAGTAAAACCGCAGGGGGCATTATTTTACTGCCGTTTACCCTGTATTCCCTTTCGTCAATTATGACGCTTTTAAGTTTTTTAAATCGGTTTATATCGTCGGTATAAGGCATTACTTTGAGTTCACCTTTTACACCTTGTGGTTTTACCACTACACCGATACAAAGTTTCTCTTGCATAGTCTAATGAGAAAAAACGGGGGAAAAATTATTCCCCACGTTCTCTGATTTGAATATCGTATTTTTTATGCTCTTTTACTGAGCCTGCGCGGACGAGAGTGCGGAGTGCCTTGGCTATCTTGCCTTGACGACCTATAACCTTGACCATATCTTCGGGATCACGCGTAACGGTAACTGTTACCGCTTTGCCGTCTTCCTTAATATCGTAGTCAACAAGTTCGGGTTTTTCCGCAAAACTGCCAACGACGTATTTGATAAGTTCTATCATTATTCACTCCTTAAAGCAATTACTTATCTGCTTTACGCGTTTTGGTTTTTGAGGGTGAAAGTTTGGTGGGCTTTGGTAAAATACCGCTGTTTACGAGAAGGTTTTTAACTGTGTCGGTGGGTTGAACGCCCTTTGCGAG
>JAFVWA010000242.1 GCA_017501885.1 Clostridia bacterium
AGTCATTAGTTACTTCGCTTTTGGCTTCAACTCTTGCTAAAAAAGGATACAAAACGGCAGTTTTAGATGCTGATATTACAGGTCCATCAATTCCAAAGGTTTTTGGTTTGGATCAAAAAGCAACTTCAGTTGATGGTAAGTTATTAACTCCTGCTGAAAGCAAATATGGCACCAAGGTTATGTCGGTTAATTTATTACTTGAAAATGAAGATGATCCAGTAGTTTGGCGTGGACCTGTAATCGCAGGTGTTGTAAAACAATTCTGGTCTGACGTTCGTTGGGGAGACGTAGATTTTATGTTTGTTGATATGCCTCCCGGAACGGGCGACGTTCCTTTAACGGTATTTCAATCTTTACCTGTTGATTACATTGTTGTTGTTAGTTCTCCTCAAGCGCTTGTTTCAATGATAGTTGGCAAAGCTGTTAAAATGGCAAATCTTATGAATGTTCCTGTTTTAAGTATTGTTGAAAACATGTCTTACTTTGAATGTCCTGATTGTCATAAAAAGTATGAGATTTACGGCAAAAGTGGCATTGAAAATATTGCAAACAAATACGGCATTACAACAATTGATAAATTGCCCATTAATCCTGAAATTGCATCTCTTTGCGATCAAGGTTTAATTGAGAATTTAGATTCTAAATATTTAGAAAATACAATTAATGAGTTATTAAGTAAATAATCTATTTAATAAAGAAAAACCACTGATTTTCAGTGGTTTTTCCTTATTGGAAGAAGCATTCTCGTTTGTTTTTTATATTCGTTAAAATTCTCTTTACGTGACTGTCTATTATCAGCCATTGGGATACTTACAAAAAGGAATAACAGGGTATTTAATAGTGCGCCAAACAGTAGATACCAGTAAG
The DNA here is from genome assembly GCA_017501885.1 of Clostridia bacterium. GTDB lineage: Bacteria > Bacillota > Clostridia > Christensenellales > Borkfalkiaceae > UBA1259. The sequence goes on from JAFVWA010000242.1 coordinate 868, forward strand.
AAGTTGATAGTCCGATTAAACTAATTCCAACTCCCCACCACATACCTATTTCTCCAAGGTAATTTGGATGTCTTGAATATTTCCATAAGCCATTTCTTATAAAACCTTTAGTCTTAGATTTTCTAAATGAATGCATTTGTATATCTGAAATGGTTTGTATTGTGACGAATATAAAGGAAAGGGCAAGTCCTATAATCATTAATCCGTTAAATTCAAGTTGATAACGGATTACAAATACTGCAGGTAAAATACAGCCATATACTATTAACGTTGGAACTAAATGAATGCCGACAAAATTTATAACTGGATAAAAAACACCTGTTTTTTCTTTTAAATAAACGTATCTCCAGTCTTGGTAATCCATTCCATAAAAGGTATAGCACCAATTTGCGGTAAGTCTTATTCCCCAAATGCTAACAATAATAAAAATTAGTATTCCAGACAAAGAAAAGCCATATTTTATTAAATACGCTAAAAGTATGAATATTGGCTGAACGCTCCAATATGGGTCGTATACTGAAGAATTTTTACATAAAACACTTATTATAAAAACAAAAATTGTCGCGCCTACGTCTGCGATCAAAAGATTAAGCCAAAAAGAATATGGAAGTAGCTTATAAATAAGTAATCCTAAAATGCCCGCAATAATATATGTAATGCCTACAAGAGAATAACCAAACCAACGTTTTTTATAAAAAGACATAATTATATCCTTTGTTTTTTGTAAATTATATCATTGTAAGATTTAAGTGTCAATGGTTACTTTGTTTTTGCTAATCAATGTTTTATTGCGTATAAAATTTGAATTGTTTATTTTGTAATAAATAAAAGCTATTAAAAAGTATATTAACGTGAATATTGAAAACCAATAAAAACATCCCATATAATATGGGTAATTATTAGTAAAACCGAATATTCCAGCAGGAGAGTGATAATTCATAAAAAAATAAGGGAAATATTCTCCACGTCCAAAATCAACGTGTAATTCTTCCAAAATGCTCGCCAAAGTAAAATAAATAATTGCAGGCAACATTGCGTATGCCAAGTGTTTTCTTTTAATAGTTATTTTTGTAGGATCAAATATAAAATCTAAAATACAAGTAAAGGGGCAGAAAACGTGTGTTAAGATATTAGCTAGTCCCCATGCTTTGTAAGAATCATCTGAGAAAGGCGCTAATAAAAAGCAAAACACAAACATTGTCATTGTAATTGAAACTGTAAAATAAAATCTAAAAAAATAAAGGTTTTTTTGAAAATTGTATCGGGATTTTTTAACTGTTAAAATAAGAAGAGTAGTTACTCCAATCCAAATATTTGATTGAGCGGTGAAGTATAGAAGTCTTGCAAAACTACTTCCAGTATAACCGTCGTCTTTTGCGGAAAAAACACTTAAAAGAACTCCGCTTAAAGAAAATATAATGGTCAAGGCTTTAAATAAGCAACTTATTTTATCCCTTGTTGTATTAATCATAAAAATAATATGTTCAAAAAATATGATAAATAATCAAAAGTAAAATTTATTAAATGAAAAAACCAATGCAAACGCATTGGTTTCTCTGGTGGAAGGAGGTGGATTCGGCGCCTGTGCGCCCATACCCGACAAACGGTGGGTGTCCACCGTTTGGTTTGCAAGCAAACTGCTTCGCATCTCCTTAATTCGAATCCACTAAAATAAATGAAAAAACCAATGCAATCGCATTGGTTTTTCTGGTGGAAGGAGGTGGATTCGAACCACCGAAGTCACTGACGACAGATTTACAGTCTGTTCCCTTTGGCCACTCGGGAACCCTTCCATATTAAGTTGTAAAATTGGTGTGGAGCTGGTGACTGGAATCGAACCCGCAACCTGCTGATTACAAATCAGCTGCTCTGCCAGTTGAGCTACACCAGCAAAGTAAACTTGGTGCCTCGGGGCGGAATCGAACCACCGACACAGGGATTTTCAGTCCCTTGCTCTACCGACTGAGCTACCGAGGCATACAAGTTTTGTATAAGTGCTCATATTAATAAATACGAGCACTTATATTGGCGACCCGGAAGGGGCTCGAACCCTCGACCTCCAGCGTGACAGGCTGGCGTACTAACCATCTGTACTACCGGGCCAAATAACATTATGATTATTTAGTAAGTGGTGGGCCTTCACGGACTCGAACCGCGGACCAATCGGTTATGAGCCGACCGCTCTAACCTACTGAGCTAAAGGCCCTTAAATATACCAAACAATATTTATGCGTGTAGGAACAAGAAAAAATCTTGGTCGGGGTGAAGAGACTCGAACTCCCGACATCCAGTTCCCAAAACTGGCGCGCTACCAACTGCGCTACACCCCGTTCATTCACGACGCCTTAATATACTATAATAAATTCTTTGAAAAGTCAAGAATTTTTTAACATATTTTTAAAAAAAATTTTACTATTTTTTTATTTATGGTTTTTTTAATGTTTTTGACAAAAATATATACGATATTATTAGGATTTTACAATTTTTTTTAATAATTGTGTTATATCATTTTTTAGAAAAATGTTTGGAGTAGCGTATGAATATTAAGTTCAAAAATCAATTAGAAACTCTTACCTTATACGTTTATGGTGAACTTGATGAATATTCAAGTTCTAACGTAAAAAATATTATGGATAAAGTAATTTTAAGTAATACGAATTGTAAGAAAGTAGTCTTCGATTTGTCAGGAGTAACTTTTATGGATAGCACCGGTATCGGGCTTTTAATAGGAAGATATAAAATAGTTAAAAAGTTTAATATTCCGGTATATATTTCTGGAACAACGCTGGCAACGGAAAAGGTATTACAATTAGCAGGCATTTTCTCGATAATGCCTAAATTATAAAGTGGGGAATTTTATGGAAAATAATAGAATGACATTAACATTTAAATCACTATCCGAAAATGAATCTTTTGCAAGGGGAGTGATAAGCTGTTTTGCGCTTAAATTAAATCCAAGTTTATCTGAGTTATCAGACATAAAAACGGCTGTTAGTGAAGCCGTGACAAATTGCATAGTCCATGGATATTCAGACAAGATAGGAATAATAACAATTGATTCTGAAATAGAAGATAACGTTTTACATATAAATATATCTGACGATGGAGTCGGTATCGAAGACGTAGAAAAAGCAACCCAACCATTCTTCACAACAAAGCCTGACGATGAGCGTTCGGGCATGGGCTTTACTATAATGAAAAGTTTTATGGACGATGTTGTTGTAAAGTCAGAGAAGGGTTCAGGGACAAAGATTTATATGAAAAAAATTATTAAAACCGACAAAAATTAAAAATATGCTAAGTCAAGAGTGTTTACTTGATTACGTAAGAAAAGCCAAAAACGGAGATGAAAATGCCAAAAATATTTTATTTTCAAGCAATACGCCATTGATTAAAAGTATTATTCGACGCTTTAAAAATAAAGGAATAGAGTATGAAGACCTTTTTCAAATAGCGAGCGTTGGCTTTATAAAGGCTTTAAACAATTTTGATGAAAATTTTGGTGTAAAATTTTCAACCTATACTGTTCCGATGGTCATTGGGGAAATTAAACGTTTTATGCGAGATAATGGCGCAATTAAAGTATCTCGAAACCTTAAGATTTTAGCAAATAAAATCAATCGTTTTATAGATGAATACCAAACATTTAATGACCATTCCCCATCAGTTGAAAACATAGCTAAGAAATTTGACGTTTCCGCTGAAGAAGTGGTTATTGCATTAGATTCATCAAGAATGCCAATATCTATCTATGAAAAAGTTGAAGAAGATGATGAAGGACAGGAACTTATTGAAAAAATTCCTTACGTTGACAACGAAGAAAAAACAGTTGATAAAATTCATTTATCTACTATAATAGATAGCCTATCTGAGCGCGAAAAAATAATAG
>JAFVWA010000243.1 GCA_017501885.1 Clostridia bacterium
AAGCCAATATCGTTAAATATATTTACGACGAATATTTGCACGGAACATATATTAAAACCATCATTGAAAATTTAACCGCAAAAGGAATATATCATAGGGGTAAGCCCTTTGCCGTAAACACTATCCACCATATGCTTGAAAACGAAAAATACACGGGTAGTTTTGACTGCAACGGTGAAATAGTTGATAATATTTTCCCGCCTATTATCACAAAGGAAATATTTTTGCAGGTTCAAGAAAAAAAGTATAAAAATAAATACGGCACTCATAACGCTGATATTACCTACATATTAAAAAATAAACTTTTTTGTGGGTATTGTGGTAAAACAATGAGTGCTGATGCAGGAACTGCCCGTTCTGGTGACGTTTTTAGATATTATAAATGCTCTAGAAAGAAAACCACGCATAAATGCAAAAAAGGCTCTGTAAAAAAGGAAATAATAGAAGAAACCGTTGTTAATTCTATTATTGACGCTTTTAATAAAAATGACTTAAATAAACTTGTTGACAAACTTGTAGAATTAAACAAAGAAAAGTTTAGAACAAATTCACGACTTACGTTATTATTAAACCAGAAAGCCGATATAGAGAAATCTATAAACAATCTCATTTTAGCAATGGAACGTGGTATCTTCTCTGATATGACAAAAAGTAGGCTTGACGAATTAGAAGGGCAACTTTCAATAATAAAGGAACAAATATTATACGAAGAAGCTCAAACAAAAGTATCTCTATCAAAAGAAGATATTATTACCTATATAAAATCGGCTCTTAAAAAAGAAGCGAAAAGATTGATAAATTTACTTGTTGAAAAAATAATCTTATACGAAAACAAAATAGAAATCTTTTATAAGTATCAAAAAACAAAAAGTCCTGACGAAATAAGTCAGGGCTTTCTCTTTTATCAAAATTCAATTTTTTATAACAAAACAAGGGTTGTTAAGAACGTTTATATAAAAAAGACCAATTTTACGGAAGAAAAATTTGATGTTTTTCATCACTTTTAGAACCTTAAAATCGTCAGTATTTTCCTAATAAAAAACACCGTTGAACCTGATGAGGTTCAACAGTGTCTCACTTGCGTTTGGGGTACGAAAAGTCTTAAAATTACCGATTTTTAAGGGTGTGAGAAACGAAAAGTCTTAATCTTGCAAGGTTGCAAACTTGGGTTGCATCCTTATAAAAAAATCAAGGTTGCAATTACCATTCCTGGCTTTTGCAACCTTGCAGTTTCCTTATATATTATATAATGTTTAGAAAAGTAGCGGTTTACGTCATTGCTCAACCGTGGAAATATCTTCTCTGGCTGTGCTCTATTATCTCTCCGTTTTCGTCTTCGTCTATCACCCAAAGGGCATCATAATCACATGGTTCGCAGCGTCCTACCACTTCTAGGATTTCGCATTGTCCACGGTTCACCCTTTGTGGCTTGTACATGATTTCCATCACTCGCCCACAATTAGGGCAGGTCATTTTCACTTTATCCTGCTTGTACCTTTTTATTAGGCGTTCTTGCTTTTCCCACACTTTGTAAGCCTCCTTCCCTTTATCGCTTTCCAGGTATGCTCTTATATCCTTGTAAAGCACCCTAGCCAACGAGTCTAGAACCTCATCAGGGATTCCAGTATTATTTTTCCTTTTTCTCATTCTCCGCTTTCTTTATTTCTCTCTGGTCTTTTAGGCTTAAGTAGTCAACTATTCTTGCCCCACAGTTGGGGCAATATTTATACATTTCCATCACGAAGTTTTTATCTACGTTAATGTAATTTCGGTTACAGTTTAGGCATTTCCACAC
>JAFVWA010000244.1 GCA_017501885.1 Clostridia bacterium
CAATGCCCGGGATAGGCAAAACTATCACCTGTAAAAACTGCAACAGCGTATAAAACACGGGCATCCAAAGCCCCGCGCCCTTCAAGTATTCACGCAAGTTATCCGCGCTGTTCACAACCGCAAAAAAGCCTGTTTTCTGCAAAATTAATAAAAGCAACAAACAAGTTGCCAAAAGTAGAAAACCACCAAAAAACAGCCGCGTTGCCGTCTTTTTATCGCGTATTAGAAAAAGCGTAAACAATACAAACGATAAGCATATCAGCCCGCTGTATAGAATGCAAAACAAAAGATAATTCCTACGTATCCATTCCGCTTGCATTTGACTCAAGCATAAAACGCCGAGCACCGCGCAAACAGCGGTTAAAATAAAAAAGACGAGCAGAAAAGGTAGGTTTCCTTTTTGCCCGTCTTGTTGTATATTCTTTCCCTTTGCCATAATCTCCCCTTTTCTCCGCGAAACGCGTTCCTTATATTATCTATAAGAGTATGGCACGTTGTTATAAAAATTATTCTTGAGTTTCTTCTTTTAATTCTTCCAGCGCAAGTAGTTCTTCTGGATGCTGTTTGCGATATTCTGCAATCGCGCCCGTAGCAAGCTTGTCACAACGATTATTTAGCTCGTTGTCCGCGTGCCCTGCCACTTTGATAAAGGTAACCTCGTGTTCTTGCGTGAGTCTATACAACTCTTCCCACAAATCCACGTTTAAAACGGGTTTTCCGTCCGCCTTTTTCCAACCGTTTCTTTTCCAACCGTATATCCAGCCGTTCGTATACGCGTTGACAGTATACGCGGAATCGCTGTATACTTCCACCTTACAAGGATATTTCAAGCGCTTTAACCCTTCGATAACAGCCGTAACTTCCATACGGTTGTTGGTCGTTTGCAATTCTGCGCCGCTGTACTCGCGTTCCACCGCGCCGTATATCAAAATCCCGCCGTAGCCGCCAAGCCCGGGATTTCCCGAACACGCCCCGTCTGTGTATAAGGTTACCTTCTTTTTCTCTGCCATGAGTTACCTACTTTAAATATTTTAAGAAATTGCAATTTTTCACGCAGATTGCCCTGAAAAATATTTGACAAATGCTTTTTTTTGTTATATAATAGCTTCGTTGCTTAGGGGTTTGGTATAGTGGTTGTGCCTTGGTCTCCAAAACCAATGAGATGAGTTCAATTCTTATAGCCCCTGCCAAAATGACGTCCATCACAATATCTTGTGGTGGACGCTATTTTTTACCACAATATATTGTGTTTCCTCATTGGACTTTTTTTGGAGTTCCAATAAAGTTCCAATAACATGTCCAAAAAACGACAAAAATCGGGTTCGTTTTTTATAAAAAATCAAGCTCAAAAAAATTTCTTTTTCGTAGGAAATAAGCCACACATACGTTTCCTCAAACAGTGCAAGATGTATACGCATCTACTTTCCAAAAAAAGTTCCAAGAAAAAATTTTCAAAAAAATTAAAAGATACTCGTTTAAGATGCAAAATACTTAATTTTTGAGTAAAATACCCTATTTTATTGCTATTTTTAAGATATTTATTGAATTAGACAAGGTGTGTTCAATCACAACTATCCCTACCATTGCTCAAATTATTCAATATTTTCCTCTTAATTATCTATTACTATCCTATCTAAAATCTTTTCCTTTGTCGAACTAATTAAAACAAAAAAAAGTGAACTACATGCCCGTAGTTCACTTTTTTCTTTATTTAATGTCGATATTTAAAGCGCCAACAATCTCTAACTGCATATTAGGCATCAAGTGGCTGTATGTATTTAATGTTTGAGTAATATTACTGTGCCCCAAACGTTTTGATACAATAAGAATATTTTGCCCCTTATTGATTAATAACGAAGCATGTGAATGTCTAAGGTCGTGGATACGAATCTTTTTTACGCCAGCTTTTTGAGCATAAGAGTCGAATCTCCTTCTTAAAGTTTGATCCGAAACTGGAACTTCTCCGCCAAATACAAAAATGTTATTCGAAAAACCATAGTCCTGTTTAACTTGAACGTAATGTTCATAGGTCATATCATATAAATTGTTTGGCATTAATATCTGTCGATAAGACGCACGATTTTTTGGTGTTGTAATTTCATAACTACGTGTTTTAGATACATGCCATCCAAAACTTGAAGGGGTTTCCGGATGTGATGTCAAAATAACATCCCCACCTTTTTTAGGTCGTTTTCTATTTAATGATTTTGCGACTTTAATTTCTTTTCGATGAAAATCGATGTCGCCCCAGGTTAATGCTAATGCTTCACCTTTTCTCATACCTGTTAAATATAAACTCGTAAAAATCAGTTTATGTTTTTTATCGGTAGTTAAGATTATATAAAGAAAACTCTCGATTACTTAGAATGAGAGTTAAAAAAGATTAGTATATAATGCTGCTTATTTTTAATGGTTATACCAATTATATATACCCCTTTTTTTGTGAAAATAAGCGCGTTTTTTGTGAAATTTTCTATTTGAAAAATTTTGTAAAAATGTGTGTTTAATTTGTTTAAAAGTGATTTATACTATAAGTGTAGAAAGGCGAACGAAGTAACCAATCAAAAAAAATTTTTAAAGGAGTTTTTATTATGAAAAACTATTTACAAAGACAAAGTAACCCTATCAGCTTTTTCGACGCCTTCGACGAATTCTTTCGCCCGGTGTTTGCTTCGGAAAACGATTATCTGAAATCGAACGTTCGTGAAACGGATAACGATTATCAGATTGACGTAGCAGTTCCCGGTTTTTCTAAAGACCAAATCAAGATCTCTTTGGAAAACGGATATTTGGACATTGTTTGTTCCAAGAACGAGCAAGAAGAGTCTGGCAAAGAAGGAACTGTTTCCTATCGCAGAAAAGAAATTTCGGAGTACAGCTCCAGAAGATTCCACGTTGGCGACAGCATAAAACAAGAAGATATCAAAGCAAAATACGAGAACGGTATACTTTGCTTGACGATTCCTAAAGCGCAACCTAAGCTTCCTGAAAAAAGTTATATCGCAATCGAATAATTCTTAAAACATACAGCCCTCGCTCCGTTTCGGAACGAGGGCATATCTTTTAGAACAGACCTTTATTATATTTGAATTGTGTGTATAGGATAAGAGCTAATCCAATCAGAACTCCTACGCCCATCACCAATCCGCTTGCTGCTATGTATCCTAACGCTTGTATAACTGCGCCGGCAATTATAGCGACACCGACAATGAGCGTTCCAAGACCGACGAACATACAATACGCCTTTTGGTTCTCCTTCGTGACCTTGCGACGATTGTACCAATGGATCGTGCCGATATTTCCGCACATATTGAAGATACCGAGCATCACGCAAATTATACCTAAGCCTAACTGAACCAAGCTCTCTCGCAACGGTTCAATGAAGATGAACCCCAATATAAACAGACCGATAGCACAACCTGCCGCAAAACCGATGATGACCTTCTTCTGTTGGTCAATGGTTTTGTTCTTCGACACAAGGATTTCTTCATTGCTCTTGTTCGGGATCAGCTCGTCGATTGTGATACCGAAATAATCGGCTAACAGTTTGAGTGACTCATCATTCGGCAACCCCAAGCCGTTCTCCCATTTTGCAATAGCGGAGCGCGATACGCTCATCTTCTCTGCCAACTGCTCTTGTGAAAGCCCACATTGCTTTCTCGCTTCTTTGATTTTTTCGCCTAATGTCATTTTGAACACCTCCGTTTTTGGTGCTTTCAGTATACCTCTAAAGCCACCAAAAAGCAATAAACTTGCTGTGACAGCCTTGTTACTCTCCGTAACTTTCGGTTATTCGTCCTTCTGGTATTCCAAAATATCTCCGGCTTCGCAATCAAGCACATCGCAGATGGCGGCAAGGGTGGAAAAACGAATAGCGGTTACCTTATTGTTTTTGATCTTGGAGAGATTAACGTTGGAAATGCC
>JAFVWA010000030.1 GCA_017501885.1 Clostridia bacterium
CATGCTTTTTCTAATAGTAGAGATTAAAATGTTGAAATTTTTAGGTAAAAAGTGTAAAATTTTTTGTAGAGTTCATGCTCGTATTTTAACTTAAGGAATTTTTAATATGTGTGAAACAAAAAAGGAAATACCATTGGTGTTTTCAGCTGATGACAATTATTGCCCATTCTTGGGTGTTGCGTTGAGGTCCATTTTAGATAATGCGTCACCAGAAAATTTTTATAAAGTTTATGTGTTAAACACCGAAATATCTCAAGAGAATATAGATAGAATTAGTCAGTTCAACTGTGAAAATATGCTTATTAAATTTATTGACGTTGCTTCAAGAATGGATAAAATTAATAAGGATATGATTCATTTAAGGGATTATTACACAAAAGCAATTTATTATAGAATTTTTATTCCATCACTATTTCCACAGTATGATAAAGTTTTGTATCTTGACTGTGATATCGTTGTTTTAGAGGATATAGCTAATCTTTATAATTATGACGTGGAAGATAACATTTTTGTTGCTATTCACGAAGAAACAATGACTTATATGGATGTCTTTGGTAGATATTCTGAAGAGTTTTTAGGAGTTAAAAGAGAAAGTTACTTTAATTCAGGGATTTTGCTTATTAACTCCATTGAATACAAAAAACAAAACATCGAAGAAAGGTTTATTGAACTTATGCATAAGCAAAAGTTTGAAGTAGCACCAGATCAAGACTATTTAAACTATCTATGTAAGGATAAGGTTAAATTTGCTGAAATTGGCTGGAATAAAACTCCTTTTATGGATAAACCTTTTGACGATAAGGATTTAAAACTTATCCATTATAAACTAAACTTAAAACCTTGGCGTTACGACGGAATTAGATACGAAAAATATTTTTGGCAATATGCTGAAAAAACCTGTTATTATAAAGACTTGTTAAAAATGAAGGAAGATTTTACAGAAGCTGATAAAAAAGCAGATGATGAAGCCTTTGTAACTTTACAAAATACTGCTGTTAGATATATGAATAGTGGTATTAGTTATAAAACTTTTTTTGGGAAGAAGGTTGATGATGCAATCTGAGTATAGGTTAAAAGTCATTGAAAGAATTAAAGAGTATGAGAAACAAGGTTTATGGGATAAAAACGTTGAAGACGATCCCGAAACTTATGTTTTGATGCCTGATAAAATTGACTACTTAGGTGAAAAGTTTTCTACCCGGTTTTTTAATAAAATTGCCAACAGATTAGCTGTAAAATATTATGAAAAATTAATTAGAAATGGTGATTTTATCATAAAGGAAATAAACGGCATAGAAAACTATCTCTCTTGTAAAGAAGGTGCAATTATTACCTGTAATCATTTTAGCGTTATGGATAACTATGCAATTTACAGGGCAATTAGAGATTATTTGCCAAAAGGTCATTTTCTTTATAAAGTTATTAGAGAAGGCAACTATACAAATTTTAAAGGCTTTTTCGGTTTTTTATTCCGACATTGTAACACTTTGCCACTTAGTAGCAACATTGACACAATGAAGAAGTTTATGCGTTCTGTATCAACGCTTTTAGAAAGGGGAGAAAAGATTCTTATTTACCCTGAACAAGCTATGTGGTGGAATTATCGTAAACCTCGCCCAATGAAGAATGGGGCATTTAAGTTTGCTGTTAAAAATAACGTTCCAATTATTCCATCTTTTATTACTATGGAAGATACTGATAAACTCGACGGAGAAGGATTTAACATTCAAGAGTATACAATTTGGTTCTTGCCACCAATTTATCCTAAAAAGGAACTTTCTGAAAAGGAAAATACAGAGTATCTTAAAGAAGAAAACTACAGAGTTTGGAAAGAACTATACGAAAAAGTGTATGGAATTCCATTAACTTACGGTGACTAATATGGTTTTATATTTAAGCATTGTGCTTATTGCAATGGCTATTATTGCAACTCTTAATATTTTATTCCATGCCTGTGGACAGTCTGTTTTATACATAATTTTACTTGTGTTGATTGCAACGGTCGTGGAAATTATAATTGATATTTTCTTTGCAAGTATAATGCGTTGGATTGTTCCAAAGAAGTTTGTTGATCCTGATAAAAAAGGATTTTTCCCTGCAAGTAAAAAAGAGCAAAGGTTTTATGAAAAAATCGGTATAAAACGTTGGAAAGACAAAGTTTTAGAACTTGGCGCAGTAACGGGCTTTCGTAAAAACAAATTAGGTGATACAAAAGACGTTGAATACGTTAAGAGATTTATTTTAGAAGCTAACTATGGCGTTTTGGTTCATATTGCTTGTATTGTTTTTGGTTTTGCAATCATATTCTTTTGTCCAAAGGCATTCTGGTGGTCGGTTGGTCTTCCAATTGCAATTGTAAATATGACTCTTAATTTTATGTCAAATTCAATTCTTAGATATAACTTGCCAAAACTACATACCTTGTATAAATATAATCTTAAACGCCAACTTGCAAAAGAGCAAAAACAATCTGACAATTAAAAAATATAAAAAACCGAACAAAAAGTTCGGTTTTTCTCTTTTCATAACTATTATTTTATAGTATAATTATATAAATATAATTAAAAAAGGTTAAAAATGAAATTTATTCACACGGCAGACTTACACTTAGATTCAAAAATAGAAAATCTTCCCCCCGAAAAAGCAAATATGCGCAGGGAAGAAATTTTACGTTCTTTTGAAAGGCTTTGTGATTATGCAAAACAAAACCACGTTTCCGCTGTTATTATTGCGGGGGATTTGTTTGACACTCGCCGTGTAACTAAAAAAGCCTTAGAGCGCGTTATTGGCGCAATTTCATTATGTGATCATGTTGATTTTTTGTATTTGGCAGGAAATCATGACGGTAAAGTTGACGAAGAGATATTTAATAATTTTCCCGATAATTTTAAGTTGTTTAGTCATGGTTTTTCATCATTTAGATATGGTGGGGTTGTTATAGGCGGTTTTTGCTATGAAGGAAATCTATTAAAGTCCTCTTACGACCAAATTGTATTTAATGAAAAAGATTATAACGTTTTATGTATGCACGGTCAAATAGCCGATTATAAGAATAAGCAAGCGTCAGGGGTAATTAGTATTCCGTTATTAAAGGATAAATTTATCGATTATCTTGCGCTTGGACATTACCATTCATATTCAACGGGAGAATTAGATGCTCGCGGTGTCTACGCATATTCTGGTTGCTTAGATGCTCGTGGTTTTGATGAAATAGGACAAAAAGGTTTTGTTTTATTAGATACTGATAAAAATACAACTGAATTTATTGAATTTTCATCAAGGATATATTATGAGAGCGAGTTTAATGTAAGTGGTTTTGATGCTTGGTTTATGGCAAGGTCTGATATTTTATCACTTGCTACCAAAAACTTTGATAAAGGTTGTTTATTAAAACTCGTTATCAAAGGAGATAGAAAGGCTGATTTTAACTTGGATATAAATGAACTTCAAGAACGACTAAACGAGATTGTTTTTTTTGCAAGAGTTGATGACAAAACCGACTTAATTCTCTCACAAGAAGATTATCTAAACGATAAATCCGTAAGGGGTGAGTTTTTGCGCCTTGTTTGGGAAAGCGATTTATCTCCTGAACAAAAAAAGAAAGTAATTTCATGTGGATTAAATGCCATTAAAGGAGAAGAAATTTTATGAAACTTATAGAATGTTATATTTCTTCTTTTGGCAAATTAAAAGACTATAAACTTTCATTCGATAATAATCTTACCGTTATAAACAGAGAAAACGCGTATGGTAAGACTACGCTAAGTATATTCATAAAATCAATGTTTTACGGTCTTGACGAAGCCAAGAGAGACGTTGACAATAACGAAAGAAAGAAATACAAGCCATGGAATTCAACTGAGAAATTCGGGGGCTACCTTATTTTTGAAAAAGATGGGGTTAACTATAAAATAGAACGTTTTTTTGGAAATAAGGAATCGGAAGACACAGGACTTTTAACCGACCTTTCAACGGGTAAGACTTTTGATAATTATTTAGGACTTGGCGAACGCCTCTTTGAGATTGACCAAGGTGGCTTTTTGTCTACCACTTTCTTTTCCCAAAAAGATTTTACCGTTAAAAGCAATTCAAGTTTAACCGCGAAGTTTAATACCGTATGTGACGTTCAAGATACGCTTGCTTTTGATAAGGCGGTTTCAAAAATAAAGGACTTGGCAAAAGGCTATAAATATTCGGGGGATCGTGGGCATATTCCACAAGCAAAACGCGATCTTTTAGAAGTTGAAAAGGAAATTCAAATAGCGGAGCAGTCACTTTCGTCTGTTAATGAGTACAAACAACAAGCATTAGACTTAAATGAACAACTAAATGCTTGTCAGCAAGAGATAAAAGAATTGTCTGATGCGCTTTCACTTTCTGCAAAAGTAGAGGCTTATAACGACACAAAAGCGCTTTATGAAAAGCTTATGAGAGAACAAAACCAACTTGCTCATAAGATTGAAGATGCAAATAAAACCTTAAATGGAAATAACGTAACTCAAAAAGAAATAGAGTCTTGTAAAGAGTGCGTTGAACAACTAAATAAAAGCAAGCAACAAAAAAGTTTTTTAGAAAAAGACTTGTTAGACCTTGAAAATGAAAAAAATCAATCAAATGCTTCTAATACCAACAACAAAAAACTCTTAATTTTGGGAGCATGTGGGATTGGGGTAATTGCTGGAATTATTTTAATGATTTTTTCTCTAATTCCAGGAATAGTTTTAACAGTTTTATCTGTATTCTTTTTTGCATTGAGTTTATTTTACAAAAAGGATAAAAAAGAGCAATCGCCTTTATTGATATTGCTTGAAAAGAAGAAAAACCAAATTCAAGAATTGAATAATGTTATAAACGGATATAACAACAGTTTATCAATGTTCTTTTCAAGATTTAACCTTTTAAGTTTTGATTTTTCCACGATGATAGAAGAAGTTGAAAATGCTGTTAAAACAAAGGAAGAAAGCAAAAAGAGTTTTAATGAAAACCTGTTAGAAATAGAAAAGCTTTCCTTTAATCCTCAAGAAACGGCAAATGAAAACATTCCTGATTATAACCAAACAAAACAAAAACTTTTTGAAAAAAACGAGCAGTTAAAATCTCTTTCTAATTCGTTAGCCAAAATTAATTCCGCTATCTCTGAGCGCGAAGCGGAAGCAAATAATCTTCCTTCCTTAGAAAATAAAAAATCAGCGCTAATAGAAAAAACGTGTCAGTTAAAAGATGAGTTAGATATTTTAAACTTGACGTATGATTTCCTTCAAAAAGCTGATGAAAACTTAAAAGTTAGATATCGTGCGCCCATGCAAACGGCTTTTGATAAATACGTTGGACTTCTGAGTGGCGTAGAAATGGACGTAGAAATGGACGTAGATTTTAATATTACAATTAACGAACGCGGTTTGTCTTTGCCAACCGATTATTATAGTAAAGGATACAAAAACCTTTTTGATATTTGCAAGAGATTTGCTTTAATTGAGGTTTTGTTTAATAAAGAAAAACCTTTTGTGATATTAGACGATCCGTTTTGCAATTTAGACGATGAAAAGATAACTTTTGCGAAATCTTTGTTAGAACAATTATCAAAAGAATATCAAATAATCTACTTTACTTGTCATAATTCAAGAGCGATGTAACATGAAAAGAAAACTTAATTTTGAATTTATTCCCGACGGAACTTGGCATTATAACCTTCGCTCAATTCTTTCAAAAAAACAATGGAACTATATTAGAAATGACGCTAAGGAAAGGACTAGTGGACGTTGTGCAATTTGCGGAAGAAAAAATTGCAGATTAGAAGGGCATGAACAATGGGACTACGATTTAGATAACGGTGTTCAAATTCTGAAAGACGTAATTTCTATTTGCCACGACTGTCATTCGGTGATTCATTTTAATAGGACTTCTCTTAAAGGGGATGTTGAGAGAGCAGAAAATCATTATATGAAAGTTAATAATTGCTCTTATGCGGATTTGCGAAAAGACTTAGGGGAAGCCAATGTTAAACATCAAAAACTAAACACGGTAAGTGAATGGAAACTTGACTTATCTTGGCTAAAAAGATTTATAAACGATTAAAAGGAAAAATTTTATGAAGTATTTATTAAATTCGTTATGGTTTATTTTTACAGGTTTTATAACCGGACTTATAAACGTAATTATCGGCGTAATTTTGTGCATGACGATAGTGTTTATACCAATCGGTATTCAAGTGCTTAAACTTGCAAACGTTTTTGTTTTGCCTTTTGGTGTAAATTTTCAAACAAACTTTAAAACTCACCCCGTTGCTAACGTTATATACGATATATTCTTCGGTTGGATAAATGCGCTTGTTTTTCTTATCTTGGGTAGCGTATGGTGTGTAACAATAATAGGCATACCTTTTGGTGTTAAATGCTATAAATTAAGCATAATTTCTCTTTGTCCTGTTGGGCTTACTATAGCATAAAAATTAATTTTCTAAACGACATATTGGATTGTAGCATAATAAGATGTCTTTGGCATATATTAAAGCAGAAGACATTATAGGAGGATCAAAATGTCGTTTTTCTGTAATTTTCAGTCAGACAGATGTCCGGGGCAAATAAACGGAAATCCGCTAAACGGCTTATGTGAAAAGGTGTGCGTTCAAGTAAAAAAAGTTTTTGACGCGTGCATGCAACAAAGTCAGCTTAACGATATTGTTTTAGATATTACAAATCTCACTCCGGAAAATCCTACATATCCATTAACGTTTATAAGTGCTAAAAGCACTACGAGCAAGGGGGTAATTAGTAATCTTTTAATTGAGCCCTTACCAGAACGCAATAATTCGGCAAGAGTTAGAGCGGACGTTACCATTCCCGTATCAGTTGCTTATGTTGACGCGGCTGGTATAGAAGGTGCGGCTATCGCAAGCGTAACTGTTACTAAGGACGTAATTCTTAACGTTCCCTCAGCATCTATCATGCCATACGATATAGAAGCAGTTGTTTCACTCGTATCTACGCTTGGAACGTATACGTCACTTAACCAATTTACTATTGACGCTTGTATTTCAATAGTGTTAAAAGTTGTAATGGATGTAGAACTTTTAATTCCTTCTTATGGCTACACGGCAATTCCGCCTTGCCAAGAATACACACAAGAAGTGTGTGCTGGCTTTTTTGAACTGCCTATGTATCCCGAGTAGAATTAGACAAATATCAAAGGCGCAGAGTGTCTGCGTCTTTTTTATTTTATATGCTAAAAATGCTTGATTTAACAATAAATTATGCTATAATTTATTTATGAGAATTTTTGCAATTAGTGATTTGCATATATCTACCGAAACAAACAAACCTATGGATGTTTTTGGCGGTAATTGGATAGGATATTTAGATAAAATCGTAGAAGATTGGAATTCAAAAGTTCTTGACGACGACATTGTTTTGATAGGTGGAGATATTAGCTGGGCAATGAAATTAGAAGATGCCTGCAAAGACCTTATGTTTTTTTCTCAATTAAAGGGAAAAAAAGTGCTAATAAAGGGAAATCATGATTATTGGTGGAGCGCAATTAGCAGAGTAAGGGAATGCTTGCCTGAAAACACTTACGCACTTCAAAATGACAGTATTCGTTTTGACGGATACGTCATTTGTGGGTCTCGCTGTTGGTCTGTTCCAGGTTCGCCTGACTTTAAAGAGCAAGACATGAAACTTTATTTAAGAGAAACAGAAAGACTTAGACTTTCACTAAAAAGTGCTCAAAGAATAAAGCAGGAAGGGGACAAACTTATAGCGCTTATTCATTATCCACCTTTTAATGTAAAGAGAGAGAATTCTGCATTTACGGATATTTTTGAAGAGTTTGGTGTCGAAAGTGTAGTATATGGACACTTGCACGGGCCTAACGTTCGTTCTGATAAACTGGTTATAAAGAATGGTATAAAATATTTTCTTACTTCTTGTGATCAGGTTGGAAATAAATTGACGGAGATATACTAAAATGTCGGAAGAAAAACAAGTAAAAACAAACGCGTTTAAGAGTTATCTTAAACAAATGCCAAAGCGCTACTTTATAACTGCGTTTTCGGGTATGGCACAAGGGCTTTTCGTAACTCTTATAGCGGGAACAATTCTTGCTCAAATTGCAGGTTGGATAGGTGATAACTATTTTGGCAATACTTTGCTTGCCATAGCAAACCTTGCAAAAGTATTGATGGGAGCAGGTATCGGTGTTGGAATAGCACATGCGCTTGGAAAGAACAAACTGCTTATTTTTGCATCAGCCGTTGCAGGTATGATTGGCGCTTGGGCTGATCAACTTATCGTTGGCGGTGGCGGATACGCCTTGATTACTGATCTAATGGGATCGAAAGCGTCTCCTGGAAATCCAATAGGTGCTTACGTTGTAGCAATGCTTGTTGTTGAGTTAGTTGAATTATATGCAGGGAAAACAAAACTTGATATAATTTTGATTCCTATCGGTGCGTTGTTGATTGCATTCGTTGGTATTTTTGTTTCATGGCCATTTATTAAATTAATAGACTTATTTGCAAAACTTCTCGTTATAACTATAAGTGCAGGTGCGGCTGTTAAAGTAATAATTGGTATTTTGATAGCGGTTGTTATGGGTATTCTATTAACAATGCCAACATCTTCTGCTGCTATTTGGATAGCGATTGCAACTTCTAACACAGCAAAAGAAAACCCCGAAGTTTTTGCTATTGCAGGCGGTGCAGCCGTTGCGGGTTGTGCAGCACATATGATAGGCTTTGCGGTTACTTCTTATAGAGAAAATCGTTTTAGTGGTTTGATTTCTCAAGGAATAGGAACAAGTATGTTGCAAATTCCAAATATAATGAGAAAACCATTGATAATGGTTCCCGAGATTGTGTCGAGTGCGGTTAGTGGTTTGGTAGCCGTTTTACTTGATATTCGCTGCACGGCAGCTGGCGGTGGTATGGGCACGAGCGGATTGGTTGGTCTATTTGGCGTAATCGATGCAAGCGTGCTATATAGTGTTCCTACAATTAATATAGTGCTTGGCATAGTTCTTTGTTTATTCGTAATACCTGCTTTTGTTTCGTTAGCAGTTAGCGAATTTATGAGAAAGAAAGAATGGATAAAATTTGGCGAAATGAAATTGCCTGATTAATTAAATAAAAAACAAAAAAGCCGTCGCTTGTAGCGACGGCTTTACTTTTATATTTTCTATTTTATTGATTCAATAAGGAATGGTAATGCGTTTTCAAACTCAACGCCATAAGTAACGTGGTTGGGATTATCAAGAGTTACTTTAATGCTTTCAACAGTATAATCAACTGCAATTTTTAATGCTTTTTCAAGGTCGTTAAACTTGGTCAAGGCGCCACATAATGCGCTTGCAAAAATATCGCCCGTTCCGTGAAAACTAACAGGTAAGTGAACGTTGTAATAACTATAATACTTGTCAGCGCTACTATCGTAAGCGTATACACCTAACTTTCCTTTTTCAAAAGAAACACCTGTTAAAACAGCAACTTTGCAACCAAGTTTGCAAAGAGATTTAAGTTTATCCTTTATGTATTGCTCATCATAACCTTCGCTTACGTATTCTTCATGAAGCATAAAAGAAGCTTCCGTAAGATTAGGAACGATTATGTCAGCTTTTCCGCACAATTTTGCCATATTATCAGCAAATTCTTGCGTAAATCCAGGGTAAAGTTTTCCGTTGTCCGCCATAACAGGGTCAACGATAATTAAATTATCGTTTGTTTTATAATCATCAAAATATTCAGAGCATATTTGAATTTGTTCAAAGCTTCCTAAGTAGCCGGTATATAAAGCATCAAAGCCGATTTTTTCGTTCTTCCAATGCTCGGAAATGGGACGCATATCATTAGTTAAGTCACGGAAAGTGAAGCCTTTAAACATAGTATGTGTAGATAAAACCGCCGTTGGTAAAACTGCCGTTTCAATACCAAAGGCAGAAATAATAGGTAGGGCAACAGTAAGAGAACATTTGCCTACGCAAGAAATATCTTGTATTGTTAAAATTCTTTTCATTGTTTTGTCTCCTTGTAATCAAAAATATTTTCAAACATCTCAAGTTTAGAAGATTTTAGAACGCCTCTAATAATAGACGGACCGCTTTTGGGCATAAGCTTATATAAAAAATGCATTGAACTTCCGTCAAGCCCTAAAACTATTCTTTTTTTCTTTTTAACTATCTTTTTAACAATTTTTTTAGTGGCTTTTTCAACGGGCATCATAACTTTATCAATTAAGCCGTTGTTTTTGTTGGAAATTTCCATTCTGTCCATAAGATTAGTCTTAATAAAGCCAGGATAAACCCCGCCAATGTAAATTTGTTTTTTGTAGTCTTGTTGGAGCGTCTCAGTAAATCCGCGAACACCAAATTTAGTTAAACAATATAAACTTTCTCCAACAACGGGGCATAAACCTGCGGCGCTACTAACGTTTATAATTGCAGGGGTTGTAGATTTTTTTATAAGTGGAAGCATTATCTTGGTCGAATAAACGTATGAAGTGAGATTTGTGTTTATAATCTCGTTTATATCTTCATCAGAAATATCTTCAAGTTTAAGAAATGGTAACATAAAACCGGCATTATTAATTAAAATGTCGGGTGCAACGTTATTTTCGTTTAATTCTTCAGCAAACTTTTCCCAATTTTCTTTTTTAGAAACGTCAAACAATCGATAAGTAAAATTACCTTTCTTATCTCCTAAAAGTTCAAGGTTTGACTGAAATTTCTTTTCGTTTCTACCAATTCCAATTATCTTGCAATCATAAATTTCGATTAGTCTTTTAGCAAGGTTAAAACCAAGGCCACCACTTGCTCCAGAAATTATAATTGTTTTACCATAAATCCACTTTTTCTTCATAAAAAAATAATATCACTATTAAATCCAAAAATCAACTAAATGAATAAATAAATGGGAAAAAATAGTGACGTCTTGTGCTAAAAAGAGAGGCAATCTCGCTTGAAAATAATATTGCTTTATGGTATACTATATAAAAGAAAAAACTTACAATTAATTTTTTAAGAAGTTATGCAAAATATTAACGAACTAATTAATAACTTAAACGCTGAACAAATTAAACCCGTGCTTGATACAGAAGGCGCGGTTTTAGTTATTGCAGGCGCAGGTAGTGGCAAAACAAGGGTATTAACCACGCGTATAGCACATTTAATTTTAAATAAGGGTGTGCCTGCCAAAAACATTCTTGCAATTACCTTTACTAATAAAGCGGCAGGCGAGATGAAAGAAAGATTGCAAAGTATCGTTGGAGACGTAAGTGAACTATGGGTTTCTACAATTCATAGTATGTGCGTGAGAATTCTTCGTCGTGATATAGAAAAATTAGGCTATGAAAAAAACTTTACCATTTATGACGAAACGGATAAAGATAAAGTTTTAAAACGTGTTTTTGAAGAACTTGGACTTGACTACGAAAAACTTTTTAAAACAACCAAAAATTATATTTCTATTGCAAAAAACGATTGTTTGTCTCCCGAAGAATTTAAGAAAGTTTATGCCGATTTAAGGTTTGTTGAAGAGATTTATCAAGTTTATCGTGCTTATCAGAATACTTTGGATAGAACTAACTCGCTTGATTTTGACGATTTACTTTATAGAACTTATGAATTATTCGTTAAGTTTCCAGAAGTGGCAGATTACTATGCAAATAAGTTTAAGTATATCCACATTGACGAGTTTCAAGATACTAATAAAGTTCAGTTTTCGATAGCACAACGACTTTCAATTACTCACGGAAATATTTTTGTGGTTGGTGATGACGATCAAAGTATTTATAGTTGGCGTGGCGCAAAAATTGAAAATATACTTAATTTTGACGATATATATCGTGGAGCAAAAGTTTATAAATTGGAAAGGAATTATCGTTCAACGAAAAAGATATTAGAGCTTGCAAACTGTATTATAGCTAATAATAAAGCAAGAAGACCTAAAGAACTTTGGACGGAAAACCAAGACGGTTGTAGGGTAGAATCTTTTGTAGGAACTGATGAAAATAACGAAGCATCATACGTTGCATTGCAAATAAAGAATTTGATGGCGAGAAATTCAAACGTAGAATATAAAGATTTTGCCGTTTTTATGCGACTTAACGCGCTTTCCCGAGCATTTGAGCAGGAATTTACTAAGTATGGAATCCCTTATAAAATTTTTGGTGGCTTTAAGTTTTTTGAAAGAAAGGAAATTAAGGACGTTTTAGCCTATTTAAAAATAGTAAACAATAAGTATGATGATGAATCTTTTCTGCGTGCTGTTGCTTGTCCTAAACGTGGAATAGGTGATAAAACACTTCACGAACTTTTAGAGTATGCAAGTAGTAGGGGTATTTGCATAATTGATGCTATTGACCAATTAGAATTTACAACTCTTTCTTCGGGTGCAA
>JAFVWA010000245.1 GCA_017501885.1 Clostridia bacterium
CGAAGGGATTACGGGAACGCAAGCGAAAAAGCGACCTGCATTTTTAAGGATGATACAAGACGCTAAACAAAAGAAATTTGATTTAATCGTAACGAGAGAAGTGTGTAGATTTGCAAGAAACACGGTTGATACGCTTGTGGTTACGAGGGAGTTGAAAGAGTACGGTATTGAAGTCTATTTCGTAGAAGACAATATTTGGACGATGGACGGAGACGGCGAACTAAGACTTACGATTATGGCAACGCTTGCGCAAGAAGAAAGTAGAAAAATTTCAGAGCGTGTTCGCGCGGGGCAAAAAATCAGTAGAGACAAAGGCGTGTTGTATGGAAGTGGTAATATTCTTGGTTATGATAGGGACAAGGCAAAAGGAACTTACGTAATCAACGAAGAACAAGCCGAAACGGTGCGTATGATTTACGATATGTATTCGGCAGGCAAAGGAATATCTCAAATTCGTGATGAGATGATACGACGTAAAAGAAAAGATAGTTCGGGGTTAGTTAGATGGGAAAACGCAAAAGTTTCACGAGTACTACATAACTCAACCTATAAAGGCTATCCTGCGTACTTAAAATCACGAAGAAATAATTTCCTTGACCAAAAGATTATTATAAACCGTGACGAAGATACCTATCTTTACGTAAAAGGCGATTTTGAACCGATTATTTCCGAAGAACAGTGGGAACGTTGTAAACAGATAAGACTTCAACGAACTAGGTATAGTAAATTCCGTACGGAAAACGGGGAAGTTCTTCACAAAACGGGCATTCACGAAAGTAGCGACGTTTGGACGAAGAAATTAAAATGTAGATGCGGTTATAAAATGCGCAAAAACAAATGGCGCAAGAATAAAAACGGCGAAGTCATCTATGGATATAAATGCTATAACCAACTTAACTATGGTTCTAAGGATGTTAGAATTGAAGCAGGGATTGACGATTCAAAAAGTTGTAATCTTAGAGAAATATGCGATTGGAAATTAGAAATGATGGCAAGGCATATTTTTGCAGGGTTATGGGGTAACAAGAAAGATATTCTAAATAACGTGTCGTCTTTATATCAAATCGGTGTGTTTCAAGAATATCAAAAAGCGGTGGAAATTAAGGCAACGGTTGATAAAGAGATAGCAAAGTTAGACGAAAAACTAAAACGCTTAACTCGTATGCGCTTGGAAGATGAAATCCCGAAAGAATCTTACTTAGAACTCAAAAAGGAAATTGAGCAAGAGAAAATCGAACTTATAAACAAAAGGCGTATTCTTGATGCGGGGATGGTTCCAAACGAAGACGGGGAAGAAGAGCCTGCTAAAAAGGTGGAAGACTTCTTGTTGTCGAAAATGGATTTCACCGAACACTACGTAGATAGAGAAGTGATTAAACAGTTCGTTCATACCATTGTTCCCGTAACGGAAACGTGCTTTAATTGGTATATGAATTTTGACTTAATTGACGTGCCAAACGATATGAAAAAGTTAGTATGGGAATTTACGATTGATTATAAATCGGCAAGGTCTTATAGAAAGGAAAAAGACGGTATGCTTAGACCAAATCAATGGCAAGATTTGACGGTAAAGGTGTTTATATAACATAAGAATGATAAGGGAAAAACTTAAAAAAAATTAAAACTGAATACAACCGCTACGGCGGATAAATATATGGATAATAGTATCGTGATAACAGCCTAATATTAAACGGGCAATTTGTCGCTAAGGGCAAAAGATAACGAGCACAAGCTAACATCAAAAACCCAAGAAAGTAATTAAAAAGTAATCTAAAGCCCGCGACGAAAGTTGCGGGCTTGTTTTTTGATATTGACATAAGTATTTGCATATATTACAATTAATATATAAACAAAAGGAGAAAAGTATGAATTTTAAGGCATTTAAGATTGCAAAACTTTGCGAAAGTATTTGTATTTTTCTTTTGAGTTGTTTACTCTTTATTCAATGGATATATTGGATTGATAGTGGGTTAGAAGCAGGGCAATATATAGGTCTTTTTGCGTTATTTTTACTTCTTGGTTCTTTTGAAATATACTTCATTTTTTTTGTTTGTTTAGGTCTTAGTATCACGGCTATTATCTATATAATATTACATAAATATGACGACACGAATTGTAAGGGGTATTTTATTTCTTTTACGGCAAAAGCAGTATATTTGCTTTGCTCTATAATTGATTTTACTAAATGTATCTTTGAAGATGACCAAACGAAAACGATTATCGTAGCCTTAGTCGGAATATTTCTTTTAGTGATGATGATTACAGATATTATCCTTATGATTGCCAAACTCAAACTTGCAAGGTTGCAGTATCGCACGATAAAAGACCAAAAAGAGGAATAAAAAACCGCCAAATCACGGCGGTTTTTTGTGTGATTAAATTATTGCAAATATTAGTTCTTTCGTCGCAAGGATAAAAAGGATAATAGCTCCTGCAATCTCTGCGTATTTGCCAAGCATCTTTCCTAAGTATTTTCCTAAAAAACATGCTATTAAAACAAGGATAAAGGTCGTTATCGCAATTATGCTTACCGCAAGGTAAACGGAGATTGCCATTCCTAAACTAAACGAAACGCCGACCACCAACGCATCGATACTCGTTGCTACCGCTTGGAAAAACAGTATTCCGTAAGAGAACTTGCAACAGGTCTTGCATTCTTCTTGCTTGCCGTCTTTGATTAGGTCTATTATAATCTTTGCTGAAAGTATATAAAACACACCCGCAACTAAGTATCCGCCAAAGTTATCTAAATACTTTGCAAAAAGGCTTCCTATAAAAAAGCCGATGAGTGGCATTATTCCTTGAAAGATTGCAAATGCCGTGGGGATAGATAACAGTTGCTTTTTGTTAAGCGTGTTTTTATACACGGTGCAGTTGGCTATTGCTAAGGCGCAAGCGTCCATTGAAAGCGCAATTCCAACGGCTATAACGTCCCAAACGTTCATTGACCGCTCCTTTACGTATATTGGTAAAATATTACTAAATTATATTGCTTTTGTCAAATTAAAATGATACAATATATCAAAGTTAGGAGAGAAAGAATGTTTAAAATTTCTCAAGAATGGGACGAGATACTAAGTGAAGAATTTTCAGCAGACTCATACCTTAAACTAAGGGAGTTTTTGAAGGAAGAATATTCTTCAAAAACTATTTATCCGTCCATGTTCGATATTTTCAACAGTATGAAGCAAACGCCTTTTAGAGACGTTAAGGTGGTTATCATCGGTCAAGACCCTTATCACGAACCGGGGCAAGCGATGGGTTTATCCTTTTCCGTGCCAAAAGGCGAAAAGATTCCCCCTTCGCTCTTTAATATATATAAAGAAATACAAAGTGAAACGGGGAAAACTATGCCTAACCACGGCGACCTTACAGGTTGGGCAAAGCAAGGCGTGTTGCTTCTAAACGCCGTGCTAACCGTTCGCGCCCACCAAGCCAACTCACACAAGGGCAAGGGTTGGGAAGCGTTTACCGACGGTGTAATAAAAAAGATTTCTCTTTTAAGTAGTGGCGTGGTGTTTTTACTTTGGGGCGCTAACGCAAGGGCGAAAAAAGTTTTAATCGATAGGTCTAAACACCTTGTATTAGAGAGCGCGCACCCAAGCCCCTTGTCTGCGTATAACGGGTTTTTTGGTTGCAACCACTTTGTAAAAGCAAACGAATATTTAGTATCTAAGGGCGTTGAGCCTATCAATTGGAGTGACTTATGAAATACATAGTAATATTAGGCGACGGAATGGCTGATTACCCACAACAAAGTTTGGGTGGAAAAACCCCTTTGGAACTTGCCGATAAACCTTGCATAGACAGTCTTGCGAAACAAGGCGTAGTAGGACTTTGCAAAACTGTTCCCGACGGAATGAAACCGGGTAGCGACGTGGCTAACCTTTCTGTTTTAGGCTACGACGTTAAAGAATGCTACACGGGACGTTCCCCATTAGAAGCGGCAAGCATTGGGATAACCCTAAAAGACACCGACGTTACTGCAAGGGCAAACTTAGTAACCTTATCCGATGAGCAAGAATACCAAAATAAAACCATGATAGATTACTCTGCTGGGGAAATTTCTACGGCAGAAGCAAAAGAACTCATAGAGTATCTTGCACAGCACTTAAATACCGAAAAGTATAAATTTTATGCGGGTATAAGTTATCGTCATTGTTTAGTTGTTGATAACGGTGTTGTTGCGGGCGATTTAACCCCACCGCACGATATAACGGGCAAACCTATAAAGGAGCATTTACCAAAGAGCGAACAGGGTAAAGAATACCTTGAACTTATGCAAAAGTCAGCAGAACTTTTGAAAAATCACCCTGTAAACTTGGCGAGAATTAAGGCGGGTAAAAACCCTGCAAATTCGTTGTGGTTTTGGGGAGAAGGCACAAAGCCTGCGCTTCAAGACTTTACCGAGCGCAACGGCGTTAAGGGCGGAATGATTTCTGCAGTTGACCTGCTTAAAGGCATTGCAATTCTTTCGGATATCAAGGTTTTAGAAGTTGACGGTGCAACGGGAAATTACGACACCAACTTTACGGGCAAGGCTAATGCTTGCTTGCAAGGACTTAAAGAGGGTTTGGACTACGTCTACATTCACATGGAAGCGCCCGACGAGTGTGGACACCACGGCGACGCTGAACATAAAATTTGGTCTATTGCCGAGATAGATAAAAAGGTAGTTAAACCTATCGTTGACGAGCTTAATGCTCGTGGCGAGCATTTTAGAATGCTTATATGTCCCGACCACCCAACGCCATTATGTAAGATGACGCACGTATCAGACCCCGTTCCATTTATCATTTACGATAGTCAAAACTCTGCAGATAGTGGGGTTTGCGCTTACACCGAAAAAGAGGCGAAAGGCACGGGCATATTCGTCAACTCAGGCGTCGAACTTATGAAATTGTTTCTCAATAAATAATAAGTAACAAATAATCGACTTAAACCGTTTGGAAACGACATTGTTTTCAAACGGTTTTTTGTAATATTGAAGAAAAACTCGTCATATAGTTTATTGAAAACCTTTCAAAGGAGAATTTTTATGGACGACAAACTTCAATATGCTAACATGTTGGAAATCCCCGTGCAGACGGCTACCGTTACCACGGCAAAACCAACTAAAAAACGCGCTAAACCTAAAAAGGCTTCGCATGACGAGATTAAGGAAGAATTACTTAACAAAATAAATTCTTCCCCCGAAGAACAGTTGGAAAAGCCGAGCGAAATTATGGCTGAACAACTCGCTATGCCCATTGACGAACAGCAAGACGTTAACCTTTACGAGCAACCAAATAAGCCTACAAAAAGACGGTTTAAGTTAAACGCAATATCCATTCAGTTGCTTGTTATTGGCGCACTCATCGTTACTATTTTAATAACTAACTCTGTTTATCCAAATAGTGGCTTAAACGTGTTTATGCGCGGTATTTTCGGAACGGAAAGCGTGGAAGAAGTATCAGTTGACGACAGGGAGTATTCAGAATTTATTCCTGTTTTAAACGCTGACGGTCAAGTTTCTATGCAAGACGGCGTTATGACTATAACGGGTGAAGGTAGCGTTTATTCGACTGTGAGTGGAAAAATTACGGCTATCACACAGCAAGAAGACGGAACGTTTTCTATGGACATTATGCACAGCGAAAAATTTCTTTCTCATATAACCGGACTTGATAGAGTTTACTCTGAGGTGGGCGATTCGGTGTTCTGCACTATTCCCGTAGGCTACGTTGACGATGCGGTTAGTATGTGCTTTAAGAATTCAGAAGGCGAGATTATTTCAGATTTTCAGGTGGTAGATAACTCGGTGGTATGGGCGGAATAACCTTTTCCGTTCATCCACTCTTTATACTGCTTGGCATATACTATTCGGCAACGGGAAGGATATTCGTATTCTTAACGGTTACCCTGTGCGCGCTCGTGCATGAGTTGGGGCATTCCTTTTCAGCGAGTCGGGCGGGGTATAGGTTAAACAAAATAACGCTGATGCCTTTCGGGGCGGTGGTGCAAGGGGATACCGAAGACCTTGCCCCCAAAGACCAAATAAAAATTGCCCTTGCAGGACCGCTTGTCAATCTTGCCGTGGGCATTTTTTTCGTTGCCGTTTGGTGGGTTTATCCCGAAGCCTACGTTTACACGGACATTGCCGTGTGGACGAGTTTTTCGCTTGCCTTTGTAAACCTTATTCCCGCAACACCACTTGATGGTGGCAGAGTTCTTTGCGCTATGCTTAGTATAAAACTTGGAAAACGCAAGGCTCTTTTAATCACGCGATTAGTAGGCTGTGTGTTGGGCATAGCCTTGCTTAGCCTATTTATCGCATCGTGTTTTTATTCCCCAAACGTATCGCTGTTATTTTTCTCACTCTTTGTTTTGTTCGGGGGACTTCCAACAAAAAGCCCTGCAAGATACGTGAAGCTTTTTTCGGGCATAAACCTAAACAAACTAAAACGGGGTATGCCCTTTAAAAAACAGGGGATAGACGGCGGAGCAACCGTTAAAAAATTGATTTCCATTCTTGACGAAGACTGCATAAACGAGATAGTCGTGTATAAAAACGGCGTAGAAAGCGCCCTTTTAGACCAAAACGACATATCGGAAATAGTAAAAAACCATTCTTTAAATCAAAGTCTTGGGGAAATCGTTTAAAAAGCAGACTCTTTGTGGCTAAAAAATCACAATATATTGTGGTTAAAAATTCTTTGACCACCAACGTTTTAAAAACATTCAAAAAACAGCCAAAAAAGGGGTAAAATATTTAAAAAAACACGAAAAAAACTTGACAAAAAAATACGCATTTGTTAAAATAAGTTAGCATCTCGAATTCGGGGTGTTAATTTTTTGATTTAAAGAAGGTGTAACTATGGCAGCAAAAGGCGCAAGAGCAAAAATCACGCTCGCTTGCACAGAATGTAAACAAAGAAATTACGACACATTTAAAAATAAGAAGAACGACGCAGAAAGATTAGAAATGCAAAAATACTGCAAATTCTGCAAAAAGCACACTACCCACAAGGAAGCAAAATAATATAACTGCTTTCGATTTTGTGCATTAAAAAAATCAAGGGGCAAAGTAATGGAAAAAAATAAAGCATTAGACAACGGCGGTTTTATTTCTAAGGGCAACGTAGAAGCTCGTAAGGAAGAAAAGAAACCTACGAAAAAAGTCAATAAAAACAAAAAGCCAAACATCTTCAAGAGAATTGGCGCTAAAATTAAAGACATTTTTTCAGAACTCAAAAAGGTTAGTTGGCCTACTTTTGGTAAGGTTTTAAAAGAAACGGGTATCGTTTTAGCTGTCGTTTTAGTTTTCTTGGTTGTTATCACCGGTTTTGACGTAGGTCTTGACGCTATCTTAAAACTTATAACGGGTAACAGTCAGTTCAATCTGTAATCAGGGGGTATCGTGATGGCATCAGAACAGGCAAAATGGTATGTTATTCATACCTACTCCGGTTACGAAGCAATGGTTCAAGACAGCTTGGAAAAGCTTATCGAGAATAACAACTTACAGGAAAATATTTTTGAAATTCAAGTTCCAACTGAAGAAACGTTAGAAGAAAAGGCAAGCGGAAAGAAAAAACTCGTTAAGAGAAGAAAGTTCCCATGCTACGTTTTCTTAAAGATGATTTATAGCAACGACATTTGGTATTTAGTTACCAACACTCGTGGCGTAACGGGATTCGTTGGTCCACAAGGAAGACCACTTCCTTTAACCGATGAAGAAGTTATCAGAATGGGACTTAAAAAAGAAGCAGTTGAAGTAGATTTTGTAATGGGCGACACCGTTCAAATTCTCGCAGGTGCTTTGGAATCTTTCTGTGGCAAGGTTGTGGCTCTTAACGACGCTACGCAAAAAGCCATGGTTAACGTTGAAATGTTCGGCAGAAATACCGACGTTGAAGTTGACTACGTTCAATTAAAGAAAGTCAACGTTGCTGAGTAATCAGTAAAAAAGGCACAATTCGGCAAAACCGATTGTATATAAAGTGGGAGTCGCGCTAAAAATTTATGCACTGGCGTGACGATATTACCACAGTAGGAGGAAACAATTATGGCAAAAAAAGTTACGGCTATCGTTAAATTGCAATTGCCCGCAGGCAAAGCAACTCCCGGTCCGCCCGTAGGTTCTACGTTAGGTCCTCACGGAATCAATATTCCTGGATTTACCAAAGAATTCAACGCTAAAACCCAAGACCAGGCTGGTTTGATAATCCCAGTTGTAATGACTATTTATCAAGACCGTTCGTTCACCTTCATTTTGAAGACCCCACCAGCACCAGTTCTTATCAAGAAAGCATGCGGAATCGAATCTGCATCAGCTGCTCCAAACAAGAACAAGGTTGCTAAGATAACCAAGGCTCAAGTTGAAGAAATCGCGAAGTTAAAAATGCCTGACCTTAACGCAAATACTTTAGAAAGTGCTATGAGCATGATCGCTGGCACCGCAAGAAGTATGGGTGTTGAAGTCGTAGATTAAGGAGTATGTGGGAGGGGAATTTTCCCCGTAATCACCACGGGAGGTAATTATAATGAAACACGGAAAAAAATATATTGATAGCGCAAAAGCTATCGAAAGCGCAAAGCTTTACGAAGTAGACGAAGCAATCGGTTTGGTTTTAGACACCGCTAAGGCTAAGTTTGACGAAACTGTTGAACTTC
The DNA here is from genome assembly GCA_017501885.1 of Clostridia bacterium. Classification (GTDB taxonomy): domain Bacteria; phylum Bacillota; class Clostridia; order Christensenellales; family Borkfalkiaceae; genus UBA1259. The sequence goes on from JAFVWA010000245.1 coordinate 8,656, forward strand.
ACGTTCGTTTAGGTGTAGACCCCAAACAAGCAGACCAACAAGTTAGAGGCGTTATCGTTCTTCCTAACGGAACAGGTAAAGACGTAAAAGTTTTAGTTCTTGCAAAGGGCGACAAAGCTGACGAAGCTAAGGCTGCTGGCGCAGACTTCGTAGGCGCAGAAGAAATGATTCAAAAAATTCAAACTGAAAACTGGTTTGATTACGACGTAATCATCACCACCCCTGACATGATGGGTTTGGTTGGTAGAATCGGTAAGGTTTTAGGTCCTAAGGGCTTAATGCCTAACCCTAAGTCTGGCACCGTTACTATGGACGTTACCAAGGCTATC
>JAFVWA010000246.1 GCA_017501885.1 Clostridia bacterium
AACCAAGCGCCGCTTGCGAATTTAGGTTTTTAAATTGAATTACAAATAAACATTCTAGCAATACTAGCAAATGCCAATAGAATTGTTCGTATCCCGTGCCGTTTGCTTGTGAATAAGTTCTCCAATTGTTCATTGAAACGCTTCCGGTAGCACTAACGCCACTGATTGACCTTGCCGTGCTGCTTTCATTGTAGGCTTGATAAGCACCAATATAAACTTTGTCTTTTTCCACGCCCTTGTAAGTGTGGGCCAAGCAACAGAATCCTTCTTGTTGCGTATCGCTGATTTGGATATATTGATAATTTTCGTCCTTGTGGAGTTTGTAATAGATTTTTGGTATTTCAATCATTACATCTCCTTCCGGACCGGTAATATCTACCGCATTTCCTTCCGTATCTTGCGCGTAATTGTTAGGATTCAAATACTTAACAACTGCGCCATTTTTGAATAAGCAAGGTTTAACTTGATTAAAAGGAAATTTGTTTTGCCAACTTCCATAAACAAAAGTATCGTTCGTAAAATCCATATAAGATTTATCGAATCCTACCGCGTCGTCCGTATAGGTTACGCTTGTTTCCGGGTTGCTATCTGCCAAATCGATTTTAACGCCATAAGTTACGCTGCTAGGAAGGTAGTTAAGTGAAACATAGTTTGTTTCGTTTGCGTCGCCTTGAACTGTTTGAGCGTCCGGGGTTATAAATCCCGTAATTTCTCCAACGGATATTTGATAATTTCCAATATCTAATTCAATTTGAGCGCGGCCGTTAGAATCTGTTGTTGCCGTATAGTCCGTTGAATTTCCGTCTGTAAATGTTACAACGCCTCCAACAACCTTTGAGCCGTCTTGCTTTGTAACATAAACAACAAATAAGGTTTTGTTTGGATTGGAAGGTTTTGTGTCCGGAACGGCGACATTGAATTTTGAATAACCGTCCGCGTTGTCGTTAGCCGCAATATATTCTCCGTTTTCCGAAACACTTTTTTCAATCAATATAGAATTTCCGCCACCGCCTCCGCTTGATTTTTTATTTAAAAAACTAAGTATCATAATTCCTCCTTATTCCAAAATTAAAATATTTAGTGTTACGCTTGCGTTTGGAGTAGAATCCGCCACAAATGTAATATTCCCGCTGCCTTGCGCGGAAGGGAAGATTCCGTAGTTTCCGCAAGTCGTATCGCTTGATTTATCTGCTGCGCTTACGATAACCGTATTTGTTGTTGTTACGCCGGTTATAGTTTTAATTACGCTAGTTCCAGAGTTCCAATCTTCGACGCCGATTGTTACGCTTGTCGCAGAAGCCTTTTTCTGATAAGTATTTGCGATATTATTTCCTAGTCCGTCGGCCGTTGCTTTTGCTGCCGTTCCGCTGCTAGAAAGTTTGTTATTTAATTGTGTTTGAATATTTGATGTTACGCCGTCGCAATAGTTTAATTCTGTTGCGCTTGCTGTAATATCTGTAATCTTTGACAATGTTAAATTTGGTATATCCGAAGCGGCCAAGTCTGCACCGGAAGTTATTAATCCGTTTTCGTCATAAGTAACCTTGCATTTGGTGGCGGCAGTTATTGCTGTTCTCTCTGTTATGAAGTCGGTTATTTTACTTCCGCTATCTTTAATTCCTCCGTTAGTGTCAAAACTAACTAGATTGTCCTCTGTTGCGCTTGCAACCTTGCTAATTTTGTTTGTAATTGCGTTGTCGATAACTTTTACATAAGTTTCGTAAGTGTCGCCGTTTCCCCAATTTATAGCAAGTTTTGCAACTCTCGAATCCTCATTAACCGCCAATGCAATATTGAAGTGTCCGCCCGAAAGTGCTTCTGTTCCGGTATATGTTGTTTCCGTGCCGTTAAAGTCCGTAACAACTATTTCTAAGTTTGAATCCGGAGTTATATCCAAAGGCGCATTAAATGATAAAAACACATATTTTCCAGCAGAAAGTGAGGTAAACTCTGATAGATATTCGCCGGCCAATTCTTCGGTTGTGTATTCGTGGATATCTCCAATAACTTCGATAATATTTCTTTCTCTTGAAATTGTTTGAGATATCGCGCCGGAGTGAGAAACAACACTCATTCCCGGATTAACTAAGTCGTCGATATATTTTTTTGTTGCCGGATTATATGCTCCGGAAGGAATAAATATATCTGTGTTGTTTTTTGGAAGGTAGTTAGACAAATCTAACTCGTTTAAACAAACATAAGTAGTTCCACTCCAACGATAAACCTTATTTTTGTAATTTCCT
>JAFVWA010000247.1 GCA_017501885.1 Clostridia bacterium
TGATAAAAATGAAAAATATTGTTCCTTTCATAAAGATTTTTTATAGATTTTTTTAAAATAGTTATTTACGCTCAAGCTATTTTAAAACATAAAAGATTTGTATTGTTTTGTTCTTCTGAACCAATACAAATCTTTTTTTGCTATTAGTTTTTTTATATTATCATATTTTTTATTTTTTTTCAATAATTTCCTTGACTTTTTTAAAAATAGATATATAATGTATATAAGTTTTATATATAAGGAGTGTTTATAATGAGTGAAAAGTCAAGCACTACAAAAATTTTAGTAACATTACCTAATGAAATTTTATCTATTTATGATGAATTAGCAAAACGTAATGGTATGAGTCGTTCAGCTATGATTAATTATGCTCTACGTTGGTATTTAGATTATAAAGAAAGTACAGACATGTTACCCCAAATTTTAAATATGTTACAAAATACTAACAAAGAAAAACCTAATACACCAGAAGATATTAACAAATTATCTCTTTAAGGGGACGCCTTGGCGTAGCTTAAAGAGTTTGTGTTGTCGAATAGTGTCGAATAGTGCCTATTAAAGAAATAAAAAAAGGGCTAACAGCCCGTAAGGAATACAGTAGTTATGCCCAGACAGACCCTAGAGCGTGGGGGCTGAGCGTAGCGAAGAAGGGGGTGGCACTATCCCCCTAATGAAAATATTAGCTATTTTTATTTCTTATATATTAACTTGATTATAATTAAATAACTCGAGAAAATTTGAAAGGGGGTTCTACGTACTTGGACGTTCAAAGCATTGAAAATTATAGCGTTTATGATTATTCGTTGGTAAAATTAACTCAAACAGGTAACATTACACAAATTCTTAGTCTTTCACATAAAAATAATAGTTGCCCTATTAAAAAATTGAATAAGGACGAGTATGTACTTGTAGATACTGGAGAGATATTAAAATGCAACCACATAGATAATCGTAGTCAAAACTTAAATACTATTAGACGTTCTATTTCTAATTTGCGTGATTTAATAAATAATAATTTCGTTGGTGGTTCTAATGAGTTATGGATAACTTTAACTTTTGGCGAACATAAAATTTATAATTCTAAAGAACTATGTTCTATTTTTGAAAAATTTATTAAAAGGTTACGCTATAAATTTAAAAATATAAAACTAGATTATATTTATGTTCCAGAACCACACCAAAAGGGCGATTGGCATATTCATTTATTACTAAAAGCTGATAGTCCTTTATACATAGAAAATTCCCTACTTAACAAAATCTGGGGATATGGTTTTGTTAAAGTAAACAGACTAAAAGACATCACAAATATAGGTGCTTATGTTTCAGCTTATTTAATCAATATTAAAGAACGGCGAAAAAACCAAAAAAGGTGCTAGATTATATCTTTATCCAGCTGGTCATCAATTATATAGGTGTTCTAAAGGCATTGTAGCTCCTATTAGTGAGTATTTAACATATAATGAAGCTAAAAAAAAGGTCAGCTCCCACAAGCTAACCTACGATAACACAATTTTCATTAAAACTGAAAACGGTTTTTCAAATACTATTCATTATGAACATTATAATTCCAAAAATTAATTTAGTCAATTAGTTTTATTACTTATATCATAAAACGTGCTTAAAATTAATTTTAGGGGGTTCTACGTATGGATAATTTAAAACCAGAAGACATTGAAAATTTAAAAATTGGTTTTTGTTTAGAATTACATTTTAGACAAGATTCAATTTCAGAACAGTTAAAGTCTCTTTCTGATTTTATTAAAACTAATGAAAATTTATTTTCCGTAATAGATATACCAACCGGTAGGCAACGAAGTCCTCGGCAGAATGTTCAACGTTCTCGGAAAGCCGATCGACGGACTCGGACCGGTCGAAGCGAAGAAGTATATGCCGATCCACAGAGAA
>JAFVWA010000248.1 GCA_017501885.1 Clostridia bacterium
TATACCATTGAAGATATGCTCTCTGAATGGGCGTTTAATGGGTTTATAGGGCTGTATTATGATTTCCGTTTTAGGCGAGGCGACAACACGCTATTAGTCCATATTTTGAAAGCTCTGACGTCTTTTATATGGCGTAGGAATATGCGTATTTACAACAAATACGGGTATTCGATTTTGCGTATAGAAAAAGAACGTGGAACGATGGACGGCAAGATAGAAAAGAAACGTTACTTTATTATGAGCCGAAAGATATATAGCCGCCGTTTTTCGACAGACTGTTTCAGCGACTATTTCAACGAGCTTGCGAAGAACACGAAAGTTGGTCTTGCGGATTACCGTGAGTATGCAACCGAAAAAGCCACCGTTGAAGAATTAAAACTACAAAACAGTTACTTTATCAATTCACTATACAAATAACGAGAAAAGGAGGACTGAATTATGTCATTTGGAGAATGTAAAGTATATAGCGATGGTTCGCACTACATAGCAATACCGTATGTGCCTAACCCTCGAAAAAAGAAATGGAAACCACCGGAAGAAATGATAGTGGTTAAAGAAGAAGGCGTATCTGCGACTGAAATTATAGAAACGGATAACGCCGAAAACCCTATAGAAACGCACGAAATCATAGAAAATGAGGTCGTGCCTTTTGGCGAGCCTGAAAATACGGATAAGCCCCAAGACGTGTCTGTAAGTAAGGCTAAAAAGGAACGAAAAATGACTCGTAAAGAGTTATTTGAAGAACTGTATCAGAAGCATATAAACGTTAAAAAGTCTAAGCGAAAAGAAATCATTATAGAGCAAATGCTCCCGTATTTCAAAGACCGAGAAACCACGTATTTATATGTAACGGCGCAGTTTGAACGAAAGCAACGAAATATCATTTGTAGGCGTGTAAGAATGACGAGGAAAATTAACTTGGCAGAGTTCAATTATTTTTGCACGTTTACCTATGACGACAAAAAGCATACCGAAGATACCTTTAAGAATAAACTTAGAGGCTGTTTCAAGATGCTCTGTCACCGAAAGGGTTGGAAATATGCAGGCGTATGGGAAAGAGCTCCAGAGAGTAATAGGCTGCATTTTCACGGTCTGTTTTATATTCCTGACGGAACAATGCCCGGTGAACTGAAAGAGAAACGGGATTATAACACGAAGAAACACCGAATGCAGACAACGTATCAAAATACTTATTTCAACGATAGATTTGGTAGATCTGACTTTGAAGAAGTGGATAGTAAAGCTATGCTTGGTGAATCCATTGCATATCTAACAAAGTATATGGAAAAAACAGGTGAAAAAATTGTGTATTCCAAAGGGCTACCACAATACTTCATATCTGACATTATGGACGAAGATATAGTCTGTACAATCGGGCAGGAGGATAAGAAACTTCTATTATTTGATGACTTTACGTGTTGGGACGAAGGTTGTTACATTGGGCCAGTCAGCCCTGAGGTGATACAACAAATGCGGAAAGCCAACTAAAAAGATAGTAGAAAAAGGTAGAAACGGTATTAAAAATGAAAAATCCAGCACGACGGTATTCGGCGAAAGATTTGGCAAGCGGCTCAGCACCAAACTTCGCCTCCGTCTGTGCTTTCATTTTCCGTATGTTTGATTGCTTTCTTTTTCGTGGCGTGTGCTTGTCGTGGCGGAGCGAAGCGACGCCACTTGTATCAAGACAAGCACACGCCACGGTTGCA
>JAFVWA010000249.1 GCA_017501885.1 Clostridia bacterium
ACTAAATCATATTCTTTCTGTAAAGTCATATTATATTTTTCTTTCTTTAAGTTCAAATGTCGTTTCAATTAAGATTACTCCACCTTTAATATTCTTTGGTATTAGCTTTGACGGTATAATAAGACCGTAATTAAAATCGTTTATAGTTCTCTTAACAGATAAAAATTCACGTTCGTTTTCAGTTAGTTTTTCGTTCGGTATTACTCCTTCAATCGAATACGTAAGTAAATCTTTACAGCGTTTCGGCATACCTGCACATTTAAAGTCATAATACGGTATCACTTCCTTTCTGTTTTCTTTTATTATATGTTCTACATAAGTTTTCTGTCTTATGAATTTTGCAATATCCCACGTTGCTTCACATTTCCATGCACCGAACTCGGTATCGTGTAGATTTACGTTTTTAATCTGTTCTAACGGTAAATCACAATGGATACTATCGGTATCTGCGTATATAAAACCCGCTTTATTTTTACCATAATAATTTGCTTGTGCTGTTCTTATTGTATAATCTCTTGCGTAACTTGTAATTGCACTTGCTATTGCAATCGAACCTGCCTCTTTATCTTCTCGCATTATATTGACGTATCCTGTACTACCATCTTCTTTTAAAAATGCAATTTTAAAGTCGCTTATTTTACTGCTTGCAAGTTTGCCGTACAGGTTATTTAAAAATAACTTTGCTATTGTTCTTCTGCCGCCTGTAGAGGTTTCTTTTAATTTCTTATACTTTTTTATATATTCATCGAATAGCCATTTAGCTTGTACAGCGTTGAAATAACAACCGTCTAATATTTCAAAGTCGTATACATTATAAAATTCCAAAAAGCGATAATAGTCGGTTTCCGTTAATGTGAGTATTACATACGGTGTTATATATTTATTATCAATTTCAAATGTATAGATATAATTACCTTTTCTATCTTTCGGCAATGATGACTCTAACATTTCATTTGAACGATACAGAAAACTGTCTTTAATCTGTATAAAAGGCAGATATCCGTTTTTAATTTTAAATCTGCATTTAACTCTTACGAAAAAATACTTATCGTTACCTATTGCGTTTTCTGGAATCAAATTTCCTTTCCAAAATTCATACGGTTTACCTACTGGATATTTATTATTACTTGCTCCAGACATTACATACGGATATAATGAATTTACATCTAAGGTAATACCATTTCTATAGATTTTATTCTCTTTCCCTTTAACAACGTAACACCATCCACCTTTATATGATTTTCTTATATATTGGTCTACGTTTTCTACGTTTTCATTCCAATGTGAACCTTTAAATCTGTCGGGATATTCAAGTTCCGTTAAATCTTCAAAATATGCACGATATTCAGTTCCCCATATCCTTTTAAATTCGTCCATACAGCAAGCACCGATTGTGAGTCGCTTATGCCCTTCACTAAAGAATTGCATTAACGCTTCCTGTAAAACGTAAACGTCATTCTCTATATATTTCTTTTCTTCTTCTGTAATTTCACAACCTGCGTATCTATAGCCTGTATATTCCATTTCAAGTTTCTGATGTTCTGTTTTAAATGCTTTACCTACTTCTTTTAATGAAAACGGAAATAATTTTAAACTGTCCCTTAATTCAATTTTATATCCGTTTTCCTTTATAATAACTTGATACCATTGCCCAAAAGAAGATATTGTATAATTGAAACTTCTGTTCGGCATATCTTTAAATGATAACTTTGTAGTATCTTGTACATCAAGTTCGTTAAATTCATAGGCGTTTTTATAATCGTTATTCAATAAATAGTTAATCCAGAATGAGCCGTCAAATTTAAGGTTATGATAATATGCGATTATATCACATTTTAAACTTTTGAAAAAATCAAACTGTTCCGTTAATGAATGGAATATATAAGGTTTAGCGTTTTTATTTAATTCAATACAGGCACTTGACCATACCTCTGTATATTCTTGATTTTCATATACTGTAGTTTCAAAGTCACAGGCGAATAATTTAGTTATTTTCATTTTTACCATCCAAGTTCTTCAATATCACCAATTTCATGTTCTGCAGCTTCTGTAAAATCACTTAACGATGACGTATCACCTAAAATTTCTACCCACGGTGTAGGGTCACCCGATACTATATCATTGAAAAATACATATTCCTCTAAATCTTCCATATCCTCTTGACCTCTTCGGATATCTGGATATGCATAGAAGAACATTTCAATTACTTTATTAAACATATTCTTTGCTTTTTCTAATCTTAACGCTAACGCTTTCATATCTTTTGCCATTTCTCTTCTGAATGTGGAAACCATATAATTCTTATGTTTA
>JAFVWA010000250.1 GCA_017501885.1 Clostridia bacterium
ACGATTTGATTTTGTTTAGCAATTTCATAACCCGTATTTACCGAGTTAGTTGTGGAGTTCACATATTGTTTAAATGCATCATTATAAAATGGTAGTTGTCCGCTCATTTGAAAGATGCAGTCTTTGGGCATATCATATTCATTTAAATAAATAAAATTGGTTGTACCATTAAACGTGAAATAGCCATCTTCTTTATTAACGAGATCGTTATTAGTTTTAGAAACAAACTTTTTGTTGAATAAATACTTCGCAAAATTAAATTTACTATTATACAACATTTTTGGTAAATACAACTCTAATCACCACGGCACTCCGGTATAAGTGGTGGTAGAGAGATTGTTGTTTAAGAAGTCAAAGAATTCCGCATAATTATTTGTCGCCCCCACAATCTCAAATTGTTCGAAGTCGTAATTTCTAACCGGTAAGCCGTCTTTATCCATTGTAAGAGTTAGATATTTTTTACCATCCGCCAAGTTCTCGAATACAAATTGATCCTCAAAACACGTTACGGGTGGTCCAAGAAACAAGCCTTGGACTTTATTCGAGTAATTATTTAGTAATAAATTATTAATATTCGCTCAACTATTATTAACTTCGTAGGTTTGGGTTGTAGTGTTGGATGTTGTTACTTGTGGAAGTAATAATAAGATAGCAGTGTTGAAGTCTTGCGTTGGGGCTCCACTTGTTCACGTTGAGTAAAATTGCGCCATATCACTATAATAATTGTTATCCTCTTGTCTTACGGTGCTCCAAGTCACTAATGAGGATCCATCAGTGGTTTGTAGCTCCATATGTTCGATGTGCGGACCATATTTCACGTTTGGTAAATAAGAACGTTCGAACGTATATTTAACTCTTATTTTATCAAATGTAGCTCCATTAAGATTAGTCCGGTACCATTTACCATAAACACTATCATTTAGGGCGGGTCACTTCGTTACATTCGTGTAGTCTTTATTTCCATAACCACACACGAACCCGATCACCGCTGTTACTCCCGCTTGAGCGTATTGATCGATTAGATTACGCAAAGCCGAATAATTGTAACTCATATTGCCTCAACCATTCGTATTAGCAATCCAACTACTATCTAACCCGGTTCCTCCGCCCTTGTCTTTTAACTCTAAAAACCCTAAATTAATATCCGCACTTATGTTAGGGTTGCCACCTAATTTAGCATATTTATAACGCACCCCCGGATCACCCGGACCGGTAGCGGTATAACACACGGCATTAGTATTACGTGGTATTGCGTTTATTGATTTTGTATCACCATTATTATAGGCGAATACAAATTCCCGTCTTGGTAAATTAGTCGAAGTTGTCGTACCCGGTTTGGTAATTGTTACCGTATTAGATTTTGATAAGATGGGGATTAGTGTTAGTGAACTATTATTAGCCGTGTTAGTGTTAAGAACCGCATAAACTACCGGGTTGACGCCACTACTTCCTCAACTATAAGTATATTTCCCCTTTGGAGCGCTTGAACCGTAATAGCCCCACTTACCGTTAAAATTAAAATTTTTAATTAGTGGATCGTCATTTAGCACTCCCATCGTAAGATATTGTGATCTTGTTGTTTTAATTAGAAAACCACTGCCCGCATATGTTTGGTATAATTGTAAAATAAAAGTGGTATAAATATCTAATACGCAATGCCACACCACGTAATTAGAGCCGATTGTTTTAATCTTTTGCGGCATATAATACCATTTATACCCGTTTAAAGTAAATGTAATTAAACCGGGATTAGGGATGTTATCGGAGTTAAATATTGTTATGTCTAATGTATCTAAGTCATTCATTGAATGCTTAAATTCTTTGGTAACACTTGGAGTGTTATTTAATAAACTCGCTAAACTATTCATAGACGGGAAGAAACTATCTTGGTTGTTTCACCAAAATAGCTTCTTTTCATTGATATTATTATCGATATAAACTTTAATTTGTATGGTATTTACCTCGATTAAAGAACTCGTCTTCGTTTAATACATCCATTTTAACATATTTAAAATTATTTTCGATGTTTAATTTTCTACCATCCAAATGTTTTAACCCGTATTTATAGCAGTAAGTATCAACGT
>JAFVWA010000251.1 GCA_017501885.1 Clostridia bacterium
ATTTGCTCGCCCCCAATGAGCATAAGGGGAAAGGAAAAAACTATGAAAAAATTATTTACCCAAATCGTGAAGAAGAACGGCGAACTCAAAGACGTATATGTATGCGTTGATGACGAAACGGCAAGAGTGCTTGAACAAGTAGACGAAGAAACAAGACGTATCTACTTGCAGGAAGAGTACGCAATGAAGATGTCAGACAATAAGTACAAGTTCTGCAATCAATCTTTGGAAAAGTCCTTAGACAACGGCTTTGACGTTATCGACGAAAACCAAGACGTAGAAGAAATGGCTATCAAGCAAGCTGAAAAAGATGCGGTTTTAGAAGCAATTTCGCAGTTAGAACCACAACAACAATGGCTCATAAAGCAACTTTATTTTTTGGGAAGAACACAGGTGGATGTTGCAAAGGAGCTTGGCATTTCAAAGGCGGCAATTACTAACCGTTTGAAGAAAATTTCAGAAAAAATAAAAAAACTTTTGAAATAGGGGGTTTACTTTTGCCCAAAAATCGCCCTTTTAAGTGAAAGGGTATGAATCCCACATAAAGAAAGGAGCGAAAGAAATGCTATTAAAGATTGAAAAATTTGAAGAGTTGGCAAAAAGAAAAGGTTACCGTAACGGATACGAGCTGTCCCGTGAAGTTGGGTGTGGGAAACTTACCTACAATCTATTAAAGCAGGGACACCGTATCGGTTATGACGTAGTTGCCGAGATATACAATCGCTTTGGCGAAAAAGAAACCCTTGCCGTAATTGACTTCGAGGAGGAAACGCTTAATGGATTTACAAGTAAATTCGTCAAAGTCGGCAACCGATTATATTAAAGAAGAAAGCAAATATTCACTCAAAAAGCGAAAGTTGCAACAATGGATTTATCTTAATCAATTAACGCAGCCGTATGTAGCAAGACGGTTGGGCTTAGACCCGATAGAGTTCAAAGCAATGATAAAAGATAACGTGCCGTTCAACCGAGAGCAAATTACAAGGCTCGTTCACTTAATGGGTGCAAAGGATGCTTTCAGAGTTATATATTTCCCAACAAGCGAACAGCGTAGCGAAGTATATAAGAGTGTATTTGGAAACTACAAGGAGAGAAAAAATGAGTGAAACAATGAGATTATCAGAGCGTAATACGCTGATACAAGCAATGTTATCAGATGCAGAACGTCTCAAAGACTTCTATCGTTTTACTGCTCAAAATCCCCACTTTGATTTGCACGATGCCTGTCAAATTATTGTAGTAAGACCTAACGCTTCCGTATGCTTTTCCTATGAAGAATGGAACGCAATGGGGCGCAGGATTACGAAAGGCAGAAAGGGTATACCGTATGCAGATAGGGACGGTGTAAAACATTTTGCTTTTGATGCCAACGACACGCACGGCGAAGATAGGTATATGCGACTTATCTATCCGATGAAAAGACTTCTAATTGGGTTGGACAAACTCAATGGCACGGAGTGGACGGAAGATAAACTTACCGATTATCGCAAAATTCAAGTAGGGATTGCTCAATATCTACAAGAAAACAACTACTTTACCGATGATGAAGAGCGAAACAGCTTAATTTGTGAGGGCGTTGCTTATTCCCTTTATTGCAAGACGGGGTTTCCCAAGAACAATGGGATAAAACTGCACGGTTTACCGTATGGCTTAAAGGAAAATGCAGATTTATTCAGAGATATTTACGTTCTAACCGACGTTATAAAGGAAGAAATCGAAGAAGCATATAGCCTTAGCAAAGAAGAAGTAGAAGTTATCCACGATATTGACGAAGAAACTTTATCGGACGAACCTGTTGTTAAAGAAGAGCCTATCAAGGAAACCCCTAAACCTATTAAAGAGAACGTAAAAACCTTAGGTTCTCGTATCTATCAGAAGTATTTGGATGCACAAGAACAATACCCTGATTCAATCGTAGTAGAAAGAGTAGGCGATTTTTATGAAGTCTTTGGCGAAAGCGCAAAAGTAGTAGCCGAGAAGTTAGATTTAACACTAACGGGGCGAGACGTAGGCTTATCCGAAAGAGTATTGATGGTTGGTTTTCCGTTCCACGTATCAGAACAATATATCGACAGTATTAGGGAAGAACATTCCGTTGTCGTTATCGAAGATGATGAGTTGATATGGAAACCGTCTATTAAAGAACTTTTTGATGGAGAAGTAAAGAGCGATGAAGATTTAGAAGATGAACAAGACGAAAACGAAAAAGCGGCAGAGTGGCAGAGCCGTGAGTATGTAAGAGATGATGAACCTGACGAAGAAGAGGACGACGAAGAAGAATATGAAGATATTGACCTTGACGAGTTAGAGGAAATCGTAGATGAAGAGCCACAAGAAAAACCGAAAGGGAAACCTATAAAAGAAAGAAAACGTAAGAACCCGCAACAGCAATTTTCTTTGTTTGACCTTATGGACGAAAACAAGCCTAA
>JAFVWA010000252.1 GCA_017501885.1 Clostridia bacterium
CTTTAGTTTCTTCAAAGTTTTTAACTATTGTTGCTTTTAAGGTTAACCCTTCTTGTTGCATTGTTTGCATACAGTAGAATCCGAGTGGGACAAGTTGGCTATTTGCATACTTATCACCAATAACAACAGCACAATACCTTCCTTTTTCAAGTATAGCAGAAGTATTTTTAACAACTTGGCGAAAATTATCTATAAATTCTTCTAAGTTTTTAGAGTTGGATAAGTCGTTGGCATCTTCACTAAACTTGATTATATCCCAATATGGTGGGTGATAGATAATAAACTGAACGTTTTTAATCTTGTACGTATCTATAATTCGATTAGTATCAAACGTCCTACTATCATCTACAAAGGTATCGGCTATAATTCCTTCTTTTTGTTCTGAGTGAATTCTTCCAATAGCTTCCATTGCCACATCAGGTTGTAATTCTATACCTATAGAATTTCTGCCCATACGTTGAGCTTCAATGAGAGTAGTTCCACTTCCTGCAAAAGGGTCTAAAACAAAATCACCTGCTTTTGTATATCGAGTCAACAGTTGATGAGGTATTTGTGGCACGAAATTACCGTGATAATGTCCGTCGTGAGCGCCCGAATTATCTCTTTGTGGAATAATCCATAGACTATCCGTCCAAACGTCGGTAAGTTCTTTCCATTTTGTCATATCAAGGTCGTTAATTTTACTCATTAGATATCCTTAATTAAACAATGTAAATATTCAATAGTTGAATCAGACTTAGCATCTCTTGCGTTATCAGCCTTAAAGCGACGGTATTGTTGCATATATACTTTATATTTGCCGTATTTCTTCATAATCTTTTCAATAGTATCGAAAGACATTAAGCCTTCGTTATTATAACTTAAGAAGATATACTTAAATTTAGCATTTTTAATAAGGTCAGCAAAGGCATCTGCAACTTTATTCTTAATACAGAATACGCTTTTTTGGTCTGCATAACCACGTAAACCCGTTTTACCTTTTATTTCAGGATTGTCATATCTTGCAATAGTTTCAAGAATGTGGTAGTTAGAACAATATTGTCTTGCATTATAAGGTGGGTCAAGATATAAAATATCACCCGAAACGTTTTTAATAAGTTCGCTTATATCTTCATTATAAACTTTACAATCAACCGTTCCTTGCATTATAGGGAGAGCCGTTAATTCCATTTCTTTTAATGCGGACTTTTTTAACTTTTTAAGATATGCACCATAAACAGATGCAGTATTTGCACACTTATCTATACTGTTAATCAAAGAGCCAAGTAAGAAGAAGTATTCGTTCTCGTTTATTTTGTCTTGATTGAACCAATCTTCAATAGCAATTCTTATAGCATCACACTTCTTAGCGTTATAGTCAGAGAAATATAATCTTCTATGTTCTTGTCCTTCCGTTCCTTCATAAGAGTAATTCTTATATATGAAGCCCTTCACGCCTTCTAAAGAATTAAGTTCTGCAATAAGTTGATTGCAACGTTCTTTATCAAGGTTGCCGTTATTCTCAATCATGTGTTTTGTTATTACATAACTATAATATTGAATATCGTTAGCAATAATCGAATAACCTTGTTTCTTAAACGAGCCACTAACAACGCCTGTCCCTGCAAATAAATCTGCAAAAACCATTTCAGACGGTTTTCTAGTTTCGTTGCAAAGTTTTAACGTTTTATCTATAGAAGCTTCCAAAAAATCTATCAAAGAATATTTAGAACCAATGTAATTCATATTATTCTCCTTTTTCTAATAAGTCTTTTAAGAGTGTTCCGTTTGAATCTTTCCAACAAATTTTTCCATTTCTATTGCTTCCCGCAACAAATGCAGCAACAGCCGAACTACTATCAAATAATATATCTTCGGCTACAATGTTGTCAGTTATTTTGTCTTTATAGGTAATACGCATGTTTTTTACCCAATTTGCACTGCTAGGAGAGCAAGTTGAAGAAATTTTACTACCTTTTAATAATAAAAATCCATTATTAGACCATTTACAAGTTGCTTGGTTAAAATACAGCAAAACAGATTTGTCGGTTGTTGCTATGGATTCTTTGTTTGGTGTAATAGTAGGATTGTCGTTATTAGGAACATATTTGCCTTCATCCTCAAGACGTTTTCTCAAAGCAGAAAGAATCTCACCATTATATGTAAAATGAAGCGTACCTTGAACACTAGCGTTTCGGTTTAATAATTTTTTAGCTAAGGCACTTAATGAAGTCTTTTTTCCGTTAAAAAGAATTTCTCTATCGCTAGCAACTGTGCAAATAATGTTTGTATCGTGAACATATACAATTTGCTCGCCATTTCTGATTCCGCATCTATAGAACGAAAACGGAGATTTCCTTTCTGAAGCGATTGCTGTTTCTTCAGCAATTTGTTCTTCTTTCTTTTCTTCAATAGTTTGCTCAAAAATTATAGGAGTTTCACCATAAATACTGCCTATCGTGTCTAATATTTCAACGGCTTCTTTTGCAGACATTGCAAAGAACTCACGGATACGCATTTTGCCGTTTACGTTTTCTTTTGCACGAAGTTCGGGCTTAAACTTATCTATAAGCTTGTGCACGTTTTTATCAGCGAGCCTACTTGCGACGTGCAACACTGCATACTTCTTAAATGCAAAAGGAGTACATTCAGTACGGTTTAGCTGAGCAACTCTTTCATCGACATTGTCTGCATACCCAATTTTTACGTATTCAGGAAAGGATGGATTTGTTAAAACATAAATATATCCGCCATTATCAGCCATCTTAGTTTTCCTCCTTTGCAACATTTTTCTTCTCACAGAAATCCTCAAAAGCCTTTCTAGCTAAACGGCTTGGATTATAACTGCCGTTTTCCCATCTATTGATTGTAGCAAAGCTAACACCGAGTTCTCTCGCTAAATCTTCATGCGATAATTTTAGTTCAGTACGAACAAGTTTTACCTTCTCTGCAAAGCTCATAATACGACTCTCCTTAATATTAAAACTATTATAACACTTTTTATAAAAAATGTAAAGATGCAAGAGGCTATTATATTGAAAAATTTACTGATATGTGGTATAATTAAACTGATAAGACTAAAGGAAATAAAATAAAAAACGAAAGTCGTGAAAAAGTTAGGTTTTATTTTAAGGTAAAAGATGA
>JAFVWA010000253.1 GCA_017501885.1 Clostridia bacterium
CCGTATTTATGAGTTGGCGGGGTTACGATTAAAGAAGAAAAATATGTACGTAACGAACTAAAAGGAGGTCAGCCCGCAACCACCAAATAAATGGAGGAAAATACTATAAACAACAAAATAACAGCGCAAAGCGCTACTAAAAACAACATTGAAACTATTAAACAACCCCAATCAACTATGTTTGCAAACTATCCCGATATCGTTAGTGTGGAAGATTTAATGGAGATGCTACAAATCGGACAAGTCCTGGCATACAAGTTGGTTAAAAAAGGCGAAATAAAATCAAGAAAAGTCGGTAGAGAATACAAGATTCCTAAAATCAACGTAATCTCTTATCTGCTTAATGGTACGGAGGTAAAATCGTGAACGTAAGCATACACGCAAAAAAAGGATTTTTATATGGCGTTATCACTTATTATGACGAAGCGAACGTTAAACGTCATAAATGGATAAGCACGGGCTTAAAAGAGCGTGGAAATAAAAAGGAGGCAAAAAGAATTGCCGAAGAAAAAGCCGAAGAGTTTGAAAAAGAACTTATTGCTTCTCGTAATAAAATTTCACGCCGAGCAAACGCAAGCGAAACGGATAAGTCTGAAGCGGTAATGTTATTTACTGATTATTGCGATAAGTACGTTGAAGAAAAGAAGCCAAAACTTTCTGCTTCCGTATATTATGGTTATAAACGCTATATACCACTTTTCAAAAAATTCTTTGATAAGCGAAAATTACGTTTAATCGACGTTACCGAAAAGGAATTAAACGAGTTTTACGATAGCGAAAGAAAACGTGGCGTAAAAGAAATTAGTTTAAAACATTATAATTGTGTTTTACGTCCTGCACTTCGCAAAGCGTATCAAGCAAAACTTATTCCCGATAACCCATTTGATTTTTTAGAGCCTTTACATAAAGAAATTTCGCCAATGTCTTATTACGACAAAAGCGAAATGAAAGAATTATTCAAACTTATAAAAGGTCATCCTTTAGAAGTTCCTTTAACACTTGCGGCTTACTATGGTTTTCGTAGAAGCGAAGTGTTAGGTATTAGGTGGAGCGCAGTCGATTTTGAGCATAAACTTATTACGATTAACCATAAATTGCTTGTGGTTGAAAAACAGGTTATATTAACCGATGAATTAAAGACCAAAACGAGCCATAGAACGCTACCACTTATACCACCCGTAGAAGAACTGCTCCTTCGCCATAAGGCTAAAATAGAAGAGAATAAAGACTTCTACGGCAATGTTTACGACAAGAGATATTTAGATTACGTTTGTGTGGAAGAAAATGGTAAAATCGTTTATCCCGACCATTTAACTAAAAAGTTCGCAGACTTAATAAAAGAAAATGGTTTAAGGCATATTCGTTTTCACGATTTAAGACACAGTTGCGCAAGTAATATGCTTGCAAGTGGAGTTCCTTTAAAAGAAATTCAAGAGTGGCTTGGTCACTCGGATTTCTCTACAACGGCAAACGTATATTCCCACCTTGATTTTAGTTTTAAGTTAAAAGCCGCTAATACAATTATGACTGCTTATTCTGAAGAACTGCCTAAACCTCATAAAGAAAACGAACTTTCTCTTTTAGAAAAGGCAAGTCAAGAAATGAAAGCACTCGGTTTTACTTCTATCGAAGAATATCTCGCTTATAAAGCAAAATAAAACTGAATAATATATAGATAGACGGTATCGGAAAATGATGCCGTCTTTTCTATTGCTAAAAATAAATAAAAATATTTCAAAGTAAAAAATGATAGTAAAATTCTTCGGTTTTAACACGGAAAATGCACGTTGGGTTAGAACAGGGGTTAGAACAAGCCGTTTTTGGCGTTTTGCACTTTTAGTATTAATACTTTAAAAAAGATACATTTTGTTCTAACCCACGAGGTTAGAACAGCGAAATTAAGATAGGTATAATTCTAAAAATGGGTAAAAAATAGCCCAAAACATACCGTTTTGGGCAAAAAAATGGCGCACCCTAAGAGGCTCGAACTCCTAACCTTTGGTTCCGTAGACCAACGCTCTATCCAATTGAGCTAAGGGTGCACAACCCCGAAATCGGGGGGATTATTAAATTTTAACC
>JAFVWA010000254.1 GCA_017501885.1 Clostridia bacterium
ATTGTTGGATATTCGTTGGGTAGAGCGTTCATATATAGCACACCTGAATATGCAATTTTGAAATTACCTTATCAAATATTGCAAGCAGTAGTTGGTGCTATAATGGGTATGATTCTTTGTTGGAAATGTGGTATTTACAAAGTATTTAGAAGAACTGTTGGCTTACAAGAAATAAAAAAAGAATCATAGATGGACTTGTAAAACAATTTTACTATGAAGAGATTACGTCGTTAAAAAATAGAAATGACGTAATATTATAAAGTTATTAGAAAAATTTGTTGTACATTGGTGTATAATTGACTTTTTTCCCTAAAAATGGTATAATTCAGGATATAAAATTTCAAAAGGAGAAAACCCTATGGAACATTTACCTTTGGGTGTTAGAGTTCCTATTGAACTTGACAATCCAAGCATTTGTAGAAAAGAGGAATTATGTATTAAGTGTGGGCAATGTCGTGACGTTTGTACGAAAGATATTGGAGTTCACGGTACGTATAATTTTGCTCAAACAGGTGGAAAAGCAATTTGTATAAATTGTGGGCAATGTGCTAACGTTTGTCCTACTGCAAGTATTACCGAAGTCTATGAATACGAAAAGGTTAAAGAAGCAATTAAAGACCCTAACAAGATTGTAATTGTTAGCACGTCACCATCCGTTCGTGTAGCGTTAGGTGAAGAATTTGGTATGCCGAAAGGTTCATTTGTACAAGGTAAAATGGTTGCACTTTTGCGTGAGCTAGGCGTTGATTACGTTTTAGATACAAACTTTGCGGCGGATCTAACTATTGTTGAAGAAGCAAGTGAATTGGTTGAACGTATTACGAAAAAAACTAAACCGTTACCACAATTTACAAGCTGTTGCCCTGCGTGGGTGAAATTTGCTGAAACTTATTATCCGGAAATGATTCCTAATATTTCTTCTGCAAAGAGTCCTATCGGTATGCAAGGACCGACAATAAAGACTTACTTTGCTAAAAAGATGGGTATAGACCCCGAAAGAATAGTAAACGTTGCACTTACGCCTTGTACTGCAAAGAAATTTGAAATTCGTAGGGAAGAAATGAACGCAGCGGGCAAGAAGTTAGGTAAACCCGAAATGCGTGATATGGACCAAGTTATCACTACACGTGAACTTGCTATTTGGGCAAAAGAAAGTGGAATCGACCTTAATTCTTTGCAAGATAGTGAATACGATAGTTTGATGGGACAAGCTTCGGGCGCAGGCGTAATTTTTGGTAATACGGGTGGTGTTATGGAAGCCGCACTCCGTACTGCATATTTCTATATTACGGGCAAGCAACCCGAAGGTAAACTTTTAGACTTACAACCCGTTCGTGGTTACGACGGATTAAGGGAGGCAAGCCTTGAAATTAACGGAATGACTGTAAACGTTGCAGTTGTTTACGGAACGGCAAATGCACGTAAAATGATTGAACTTGTTAAAAAAGGTGAAAAGGATTATCATTTTATAGAAGTTATGACTTGTCCGGGTGGCTGTATCGGTGGCGGTGGGCAACCCAAAGATTTTGCAGTAGATGCAAATGAAAGTAGAAAAGCACGTATAGAAAGTCTATATAAAAGAGATGCGTCTTTAGCGTTACGTTCAAGTCACGAAAACCCTGAAATAAAACAATTATATCAAGATTTTTATGGAAAACCATTGAGCGAATTGGCAGAAAAAATGTTACATACAATTTATACTGACCGTAGCGATGATTTAAGAAGAGGAGAAACTAAAATGGAAAAATTTAAATGTAAAGTATGTGGATATATTCACGAGGGTGAATTAACAAGTGATTTTGTTTGCCCTAGATGTAAGCAACCGGCAAGTGCTTTTGAAAAAATAGAAACACCAAAAACGGGTGCAAGCAAATATGCAGGAACGGAAAATGAATCAAGATAGAAGAAGTCAAATAGTAGAAATACTCAATAAAAATGGAACCATTTCTAATGGGGAAATTATGCAAACATTTGGCGTGTCCATTGAAACGGTTAGGCGTGACCTTGCGTTTTTAGAAGAACGTGGGTATTTAGAGCGCGTATATGGTGGTGCAGTTAAAAAGAAATTTATGAATACTGAGCCAACGTATATCAGCAGGGAAAAAGAAAACTATTCGGAAAAAGAAAAAATTGCAAAAGAAGCCGAAAAGTTTATTTGTGATAAGGACACCGTATTTTTTGACTTGGGAACTACAGTGCAACTTCTTGCTGATAAGGTTAACCCAAATAAAGAAATAACTGCTTTTACTAACGCATTAAGAACGGCAATAACTCTATGTGATAAAGGCGCAAAGGTGGTTATGCCTGCTGGTGAACTTCGTGGTGGCGAGTATGCTTTGTCTGGCACGGCTTCAGAACAAAGTATGCAGAACTTTAATGTTGATAAAGCATTCATAGGAGTAGGAGGAATTACGGAAAACGGTTTAACCGATTTTATTATGAGCGAAGCCCGTTTACGCGCTCAAGTAATAAAAAATGCAAACAAGGTTATAGTTCTTGCAGATTTTAGTAAGTTTGGTATACGAGCCATGTGTAACGTTTGTAAACTTGAAGATATCGACGTGCTTATAACCGATAGCAAAGCACCACAAGAAATTATAAAGACTATGGAAAAGAAAGGCGTTCAAGTAATAATAGCATAAAGATTAAGGCGTAACGGCTGTCGCATTTTTGCGACAGTCGTTTTTTATTGCTAAAAAATATCTTCCGAAATTTTGACAACATTATTAAAATATGTTGACAATGTTATGTGGTGGTGCTACAATATTATCATAACAAATTAAGGACGGTGTATTTTATGCAAAAAACAGACGTTGTAGTTATCGGAGCGGGTGCCGTTGGCTGTGCAATCGCAAGGGAACTATCAAAATATTGCGTAGACGTTATAGTCGTTGATAAAAATGAAGATGTTGGTGGTGATGCTTCTAAATCTAACAGTGCAATTATACATACTGGATACGATGCAACCCCCGGAAGTTTGGAATCTCAACTTGTAGTTGCTGCAAATCCTATGTATGAACAATTAGCTAAGGATTTAGACGTGCCTTTTAAGAAGGTTGGGGCAATTTTGCCTGCGATGACCGACGAGCAGTTTGAAAAGCTTCCGGAAATTAAAGAAAAGGCATTTAAGAATCACGTTTACGACGTTGAGTTTAAAACGGGTAAGGAACTTTTAGAAATGGAGCCAAACCTTAATCCACAAGTAAAGGGTGGGTTGGTTATTCCAAGAGAAAGTATCATAGATCCGTTTATTCTAGTTCAAGCTTATGCTGAAAACGCTTATGCAAACGGCGTTAAATTTATGCTTAACACCAAGGTTACAGATATTAAAACGGAAAACGGCGCTATTAAAAGCGTGGTTACAACAAACGGTGAAATTCAAACTCGTTACGTTATAAATAGTGCAGCGCTTTACTGCGATGAAATTGCCGCTATGGTTGGCAAGGCCGATTACAAAGTAGTTGCAAGAAAGGGCGAATTTTATATTTTAGATAAAAACACCTCTTGTAAAGTAGATCACATCGTTCTTCCAATTCCTACAAAGGTTACAAAAGGAAAATTGATGTGTCCAACTATTCACGGCAATATGCTTGTTGGTCCTACGGCGGAAGAACAAGAGTCAAAGATAGATAAGTCTACTACTTATAATGGTTTAGAAAGTATTGCTACCGACGTTAGAAATCTTGTTCCTAACGTTAACTTAAAAGATACTATTACCCAATATAGTGGCTTGCGTCCAAATCGTAATCCTGAGGGCTTGCACTTTGATATGTATGATGACTTAAAGGGCTACGTAAACCTATCTGGTGTGCGTTCTACTGGTTTAACCTTATCCGTTGCAATGGGAAAATACGTTGTTCAACAAATTATAATGCACGGCGAAAAATTAAAACTTAAAGAAAACTTTATTCCAACAAGAAAGGGTATAGTTAAGTTTAGTGAACAATCCCGTGAAGAACAAGAAAGATTGATAAAAGAAAATCCACTTTATGGAAACGTTGTTTGTCGTTGTGAAACCATAACCGAAGGGGAAATTATGGATGCAATTCATCGCCCACTTGGTGCAAAAAGTGTTGACGGTGTTAAACGCCGTGTTCGTGCAGGTATGGGACGTTGCCAAGGTGGTTTCTGTGGACCTAAGGTTATAGAAATTCTTTCAAGAGAATTAAAGGTTGATCCAAAAGAAATTACCAAGCACAATCAAGGTTCTAATATGGTAGTAGGAAAAACTCGTGATTAACAAGGGAGAGTAGTGAGTATGTATAACTTAAAATGTGACGTTGCCATCGTAGGTGGTGGCCCAGCAGGACTTGCTGCTGCGATTTCAGCAAAAAGACAAGGAGCCGAAAAGGTTTTAATTATAGAAAGAGATAATTCGTTGGGCGGAATACTTCAACAATGTATTCACCCGGGCTTTGGGTTAACTAGATTTAAAGAAGAATTAACGGGCCCAGAATATTATGGAAGGTTTGTTGATGAAGCCAATGAATTAGGGGTAGAATATCTTTTAAATTCTATGGTTTTAGAAGTAAATGATAAAGAAAACACTATAATTTGTGCAAATTCTGAATTAGGGCTAACTCAAATCAATGCAAAAAGTATAGTTCTTGCAATGGGTTGTAGAGAACGAACAAGGGCAAACATAGTAGTTCCGGGAACTCGTCCAGCGGGTTTATACACCGCAGGCTCTGCGCAAAGACTAATAAATCGCCAAAACGTTATGGTTGGCAAAAAGGTTGTTATTTTGGGTTCTGGCGATATCGGAATGATTATGGCAAGACGCATGACCTTAGAAGGTGCAAAAGTGGTTATGGTAGTAGAACTAATGGATTGCTTGGCAGGACTAACTAGAAACCGTGTTCAGTGTTTAGATGACTTCGGAATCCCATTAAAACTTGCACATACTATTACTAAAATAGAGGGACATCAAAGGGTAACAGGCGTTAGAGTTGCGCCCGTTGACCAAAATAAAAAGCCGATATTAGAAAAAGAGCAACTTGTTGAATGCGATACCGTGTTGTTCTCAGTTGGTTTGATTCCAGAAAACGAATTAAGCAAAAAAGCAGGCATAAAAATCAATCCTGTAACAAACGGCCCACAAGTAAACCAATATATGCAAACTTCTTCGCCAAGTGTTTTTGCGTGTGGAAACGTAGTTCACGTAAACGATTTAGTAGACAACGTTAGTAAAGAAAGCGAACAAGCTGGTAAATATGCAGCGCTTTACGCAATGGGAAAATTCCCACAAGCAACAGGCATGGCAAAATGTATTACAGGAGAAAACGTGCGTTATCTCTGTCCTCACGAAATTCAACTTTGTGATGAAAGTCAAAAGGTTACTTTGTATTTTAGAGTGCTTCGCCCAGATCAAAACGTCAAACTTGTGGCTGTTAGTGGTGGCGAAATTATCGCTAGCAAAAAAGAGTTTAGGGTTAGCCCCGGTGAAATGTGTTCGCTTGCAGTAGAAACTTCTAAAATTGCAAATGGCGAAGTTACCGTCAGCGTAGTTAAGGAGGGTTAAAAAATGGAAAAGTTAATTATTTGCACGGTTTGTCCTAGGGGTTGCCATATGACCGTTAAGGGCGACAACGGAGTGGTGGAAAGCGTTGAAAATTATAGCTGTCCACGTGGTTTAGAATACGCAAAAACAGAGTTTGTTGCCCCTGTTAGAATTTTAACTACTTTGGTTAAAATCGACGAAAAGGAAAACGAGCTTTTGCCAGTTCGTTCAAATAAGCCCATATTAAAATCAAAAATTGAAGATTGTATGCAAGTTATAAAAACAACCAAGGCAAGTTTACCTATTAAAAGATACGACGTGATTATCAAAAACGTTTGCGATACAGGTGTGGATATCGTTGCAACTAAAGACTTAAAGTAACAAAGGGAAAAACTATGAGTAAAAAAGTGTTCTTTTGTAGATTTAGCCAAGAATCAAACAGTTTTAATCCTGTTTTAACAGATTATTCTATGTTTGACGTGGTAACAGAGCCAAGCGACGTTTTAACTGAAAACGGAAAGGCGGGCATTACCGTTAATGGCATTTATAAAACTCTTAACGATGCAGGATACCAACTTATCCCTGGAATTTTTATGGGTGCTGGCAGTGGCGCTTGTATTAAAAGCCAAGTGGTTGAAGATTTTATTCAAATGACCATTGAGCAAGTAAAGGCTATCGATGGGTTAGATGCAATTTGTTTTAGCTTACACGGTGCCACTATGAGTGATACAAGCGATGACGTTTGTGGCGACGTTATTGAGAGTGTTAGAAATGCTGTTGGGCAATCCGTTATCATTTCGGTAGCATTCGATTTGCACGCAAACGTAACTGAAAAAACCATGAAAAATGCAGACTATATTTGTGGCTATCAACATTATCCACATATAGACTTATACGAGACGGGTGTTCGTGCTGCCCAAATGATTATCGACCATTTTGAAAAGGGCAGAGCCTTTGTCGCAAGGGCAGAAGTTCCAGTAATCGCTCCAGCACACGCATATACTACTTCAAGTAGAGAGTTAAAGAAGTTGATGGATAAAGCAAAGGCTTATAAAGAAAGTGGAAAAATTATAGAATATTCCATATTTCAAGCACAACCTTGGTTAGATGCTAAACAAATCTTTGCTACTATAATAATAACCAGCTATGATAAGCAAACAGCAATCGACGTGGCAAACGAACTTAGTATAGATGAGTTTAATTTAAGAAAAGATTTGCAGGGTGAACCTTTGATGTCGGTTGAAGAAGTTATACAAAAAGCACTTGAAAACACAAGTGGGAAACCTGTTGTTCTTTGTGATTCTGCAGATTCTCCAAACGCAGGCGCAAACGGAGATAGTGCAACCGTTTTAGAAAAGGTTTTGCCGTATAGAACGCAGTTAAAGTGCGCTCTTGCAGTAGTTGATAAGAAGGCAACCGACCTTGCATACGAGTTAGGTGTTGGGGGAGTGGGCGATTTTACGATAGGTGCAACTATTGCCCCAGAACTTTCTAAACCCGTGCTTGTAAAAAACGCAAAAGTAAAAGTGCTTTCCGATGGAGAATTTTTTATGTATGGACCACAGGAAAGGGGACAAAAACGCTCTAACGGAAAGTCTGCGCTTATCAGTGCGGATGGAATTTTAATTCACTTATCTTACAACGCAAAAACCATAGGCGATAGAGGTTTTTATAGAAGTGTTGGTGTAGAGCCCGAACAAATGGATTTGGTTTGCGTCAAGGCTTGCACTTCGTTTAGGGCAGGTTATTCGCAGATAACAGATTTAATTTACAATGCGCAAACAACTGGTGCGGCAGGAACCGACCTAACCACCTTGCCTTTTAAAAAATTGCCAAACCCTCTATATCCATTCCAAGAAATATCCATAGAAGATATCAAAAAAGCTAAAATATATAGATAGGGAGAAAAATATGAAACTTTCTTGTAATATGATAAAAATACATAGCGATTTTGGTCTTAAAAAAATGATTGACGTTTTGGTAAACGTTGGTTTTGAAGGGCTTGACTTTAATAACGATTTAGAAGGTTATCGAGCAGACGAACACGATAAAGATTTTTATCTCGACCTTAAAAAATTTGCAGATTCAAAGGGCTTTAAGTTTTGCCAAGCACACGCACCCTTTCCATCAAGTTTTGCAGATGCAGAGCAAACCGAGAAAAGATTTAACGAAATCGTTACTTCTATGCGCAATGCTTCATATCTTGGCGCACCAATTATTGTAGTTCATCCTTGCTATCACTTAGATACAATTTCTTTTGAAGCAAATTTTGAGTATAATATAAATTTCTATAAAAGGCTTGCACCTTATGCAAAGCAATTTGGAATTAAAATCGCATTGGAAAATCTTGGTTCAAAAGCACCCTATAACGTTTGCGACGGTGGGGATAAGATAGCAGAACTTTTCGATGCGCTTAACGATCCAAATACATTTACCGTATGTTTTGACGTAGGGCATTGTTTACTCGTAAACAAAGACCCTGCCGAAGAAATCAAAAAACTTGGGCATAGAATAGGTTGCACCCACGTTCACGATAACGATGGAATTCACGACTCTCATACTTTGCCTTATAGCGATTATGGCACGGTAGATTGGGAAAGTGTTATGAAGGCGCTTGCAGACGTTGATTATAAGGGCGATCTCAACTATGAAGCCTCGGCATTTTTCAAAAAAGCGCCCCTTGAAATTCGCACTGAATCTTTAAGGTATATGGCTAGCGTAGGGCACTATCTTATCGATAGATTCTATTATTACAAAGAAAATAAATAAAAAATATAAAAAATAAAAGTCGATGCACAAGCATCGGCTTTTTTCTTTGTTATTTATTGTAAAGTTCAAAAAGTTTGTCGTAGTTTTCTTTTATTTGCTCAAAGTCATAATTAGGGCAGAGTTCGTAGTTAAAAACTCCGTCGTAACCGATTTTTTCAAGAGCGCTTATAACTTTTTGCCAATCGATAGAGCCGTGACCTGGTAGCCAATGCCTTTCGTCAACGTAGTCAAAGTCGGAAACGTGCAAGGTCTTTATAATGCTACCTATATTTATAATGGCGTTTTCGGTCTTTTCGGTTAAAAAATGGTTTGTGTCAACGCAAACGAATGTCTTAGGAACAACTTTTAAGAACTCGTTAAGTTCATTTGACGTATTAAGTAAGCACGTGCGAGGCAAGTTTTCTATACAAACGGGGATATCCGTCTTGCTCGTCAAGAAGTTTAGCGAATCGGCCAAGATGCCTTTCATTTCTTCTCTTAAATTTTGAGGAATAGGCTCTCCGCTTCCGTGGAAGATATAGCAGTTAGGTTTAAGTTTATCTACTACGTTAAAAATCTTAACGGCTAAATCTAATGACTCCTTTAATTGTTGTTTATCTGGGGTAGAGATATCCATAACTCCGCCGAACGGCATATGTACACCGTTTACTATTAAGCCGTTATCTCTAACTATTTTAAAAAACTCGGGTAGTTTGTTTAGGCACTCATCGTATACGCTTAATCTTCTGCAACCAAAAAGATTTAGGTCAATGCTATCAAAACCCAATTTTTTAAGTTTAAGAATTTGGTGCTCAAAGTTTACGTTTACGGTATTTTCGTAGATAGTTCCAACGCTTACACCGAGTTTAAGTTTATACATTTTTCACCTTTAATTATCCTTTTCTAATATCCAAGCGATTGCTTGTTCTAAAGAACTTGCGGTAAAGTCAGCCACCGCTTCGCCCTTGCTATCTTGCCCTGTAGTTACGCGAACGCTTTTAATCCCTGCATTTTTGCCCGTCAACACGTCTAAGTAGCTATCGCCAACCATTACGCAAGAAGATAAGTCTAAGTTAAAGTCTTTTTCCGCTTTTCTTAACATTCCTATTTTGGGTTTACGGCAATCGCAGTCGATTTTAAGTTCTTTTACTTCGCCGTCAAAACCTTTGTGAGGGTGGTGGGGGCAGTAGTAAACACCGTCAAGGTATACGCCCTTTTCACCGAGCAAGGTGTGAATCTTATCAAACATTTTTTCCACTTCGTCAAAAGTTGCTTCGCCACGCGCTATGACCGGTTGATTAGACACAACTATTGCAAGGTATTCGCTTTGGTTGATAAGCCCAATTGCTTCGGGAACGGTTGGCAAAAGTTCAATATCATTTGCGCTTTTTATAAAGTTTTTATATACGTTGATAGTTCCGTCCCTATCCAAAAAGATTGCCTTTTGCTTGTTTTTAAGGTTTTTCTTTTTAGGAATGTTATTAAGTAAGTCCTTTTCGGCTTTATTAAAACGTTCGCTCGTGCCAACGTCTTTAACGTATTCGGGGGAAAGGTAAGCGTAAACTTGATTTTTTGCAATGAAAGGGAAAACGAAGTCGTGTTCCATATTCATTTTTTTAAGTTCAGTTATGCTTTCGAGCGCTTTAGAGTTTATAATCATAATACCTGCGTTAACGCAGTTTTTATAATAGAAATCTCTTGGTAAGTTTTTGAAATGGAAATCTTTAACCAAGCCGAAGTTATCTGCAATTATCAAATCGCTGTCGTATGGGTGCAAATTGGGGTGAGCAAAGAGCGTTATAAGTCCGCCCTTTTGCTTGTGGAAGGATTCCATTCTGTTTAGGTCAACGTCAAACAACGCGTCGCCTGGACAAACGACAAAATCGTCGTCAACTAAATCTTTGAGATAATAAAGAGCCCCGCCCGAGCCGAGCGGAGAAGTTTCTTCAACGTAAGTTATTTTAACGCCAAAATTTTCGCCGTTACCTAAGTAGTCTTTAATAACGTGCGAAAGATGACCTACGCTTATAATAATATCGGTAATTCCGTTATCAATAAGATTGTCAATAACGTGGCTGATAATGGGTTTGCCTAAAAGATTTGCCATAGGCTTTGGGATTTCGCCCTTGGTAATATCAGAAAGGCGAGTGCCTTTGCCACCTGCAAGAATAAAAGCCTTCATTATTCGTTTTCCTCAACAACCCAACTTTCAGCGCCCTTTGGCGAGAAGTTAACGGGGTATACGTTACCGCGAAGCGTTTTCATAGCGTCGGTTAAACGTTGACGGTCCATAGGTTTACAGTAAAGCAATAAAAATCCGCCACCGCCTGCGCCTGAGATTTTGATAGCCTTTGTGCCGTTTAGCATGGCAAAGCTAATGATAATCTCTAATTCCTTATTGGAAATAATGGAAGAAGTCTTTTTCTTTTCTTCCCACGTTTGCTTTAAGATTTTAGCAAAACCGTCTAAGTCCCCCTTGCCAACGCAAGCGCTCATCTTGTAAGCACAGCGCTTTAGTTTGTGCATGGCGGATAAAGTTTTAAGGTTTTTCTTCTTTGTGTTTTTAATTTGTTCGTTGATAATTTTTGCCGAGCTTCTGCTTCTTCCGTTGTAAAAGAGTAGGAGAGAGCATTCGAGTTCGTTAACAATTTCTTCTTTAAGGTTTAATGGCAAAACGGTGGTAGAGCCGTCTTTGTTAAACTCCATAAGGTTAAAGCCACCAAACACAGCAGAGTATTGGTCTTGCTTTCCGCCGTCGAGATTAAGGTCTTCACGCTCTATAGAGTATGCAAGTTGTGCTTTTTGGTGATCGGTAAGTCCTAAGTTTAGCCATTTGTTAAACGCTTCTAAAATGGCAACCACCATGGTAGAAGACGTGCCGAGTCCCGAGCCAACGGGTGCGTCGTTACTCGTGCTCATGTTAAAGGAAAGGGGCTTGCCCCCGTTAAAGTCTTTAACTATTCTGTTGTAAACGCCCTTATGTAAAATAAGTTCTTCGCCAACAATGTCGAGATGCGGAACGCTTTCGGTATCAAGACTGTTATGGTTGTCGAAAGCGGTAATGCAAATTCTTCCCGTATCAGTCGGCTCGATAGTGCAGTAAGCATACATCTTGATAGTGGCGTTAAACACCGCGCCACCGTATGCGCTACTGTAACTAACAAGGTCGGTGCCACCGCCTGCAAGTCCTATTCTTAAAGGTGCTCTACTTCTAATTATCATGTTTTTCTCTTTCTACTATTTCTTTACGTCTTTCAACAAACTGTTTGGTGCAGTCTTCCCACGAGATATAAAGGTCGCGTCCTGCCTGCACGCCAACTTGTTTAAGTTTTTCTCTATCGCTAACCGCTTGAACTATCGCGTCGGTAAAATCTTCTACAGAATCTTTACTTAAATATCCGTTTACCCCGTGGGTAACGCCGTATCCTGCGCAAGAGCCGTCAATAAATAAGCCGGGGGTATCAAACGCCGCCGCTTCAACTTTAACTAAACCAAAGTTGTCGTAAAGAGAAGGGAATAACAATAGGTCGGCACGAGAGTATAAAAGTGGGAAATCACTTTCTTCAACAAAGCCAGTAAATACCACTTGCTCGTCGGTAAGCCCAAGTTTGTTTTTAAGTTTTACAAGTTTTTTCTTTTCTTGCCCTTTGCCAACTATAAAGAACTTAAACGAATACCCTTTGTCGCTAAGCGCTTTAAGGCTCTTTAATATAAAGTCAATTCTTTTAAGTTTTTCAATTCTACCAACGTAGATAAAAGCAAGGTCGTCTTCTTTTAAGCCAAACTTTTGGTTAGCAAGTTCTCTGTTTTGCTGTTTTTGGTCACATTTTTTAAGCTTAGTTCCAAAGGGTAAGTATGAAATCTTGCCCTTGTATCCAAACGAACGGCATTGCTCGGCAACAATAGGGGAGCAAACGAACACTTCGTCAAACTTGTTATAAGTTTTGCCAAGGTGCGCAACCATTTTTTCGGTTATCCATTTAGATTTTACTATCGACTTAAAAATAGGGCGCATGTTAGAGTGGAAAGTAGCCACGGCAGGCACACCCTTTTTGCGCGCAACTTTTATAGCAAAGTCCGCCATGTTAAAGGGGGAGTTAACGTGCACTATGTCAAACTCCTTTTCCATAACCTTTTGATAAAACTTTTTATCTTTTGTCGCTCTGCAATATCTGTAACCTAAAAAAGGAATAAAAATACTTCTACAACGGATAACGGGGTAGGGAAGTTTGTCGTCGTATTGCCCAGCATCGTAAGGTGCGATAGCCGTAACGTCAATTTCTTTACTCGCATGCGTGCAGTATTGGTGCATACAAGTAATAACACCGTCCACGTGTGGAAGATATATATCCATTCCTTCTAAAAGCGATAACTTTTTTTCGCTATCATTTATATTAACGTTAATTTCGTTATTATCCATAAATAAATCCTTAAAATCTATTGCCCTTTATGAAAGTATACATAGGTATTATACTTTATTTATTCCTTAAATGCAAGGGGATATCAAAATTTATGAAAATTGGCAAACGCATTTTATTTTAAAAATGTAGAAATTGGCTGTGTAAATCAGTTGACTTTCGCACTTTAGCGTGCTAAAATACTAAAGTAATCACAAAAATAGGTGGAAAAATAATGAAAAAACAAAACCAATGCGATTTTTCTAAGTTATACGAAGCTGTTCTTAAGCTTGAAACCAAAGAAGAATGCGCAGCATTTTTTAACGACGTTTGCACTATTCAAGAATTAGAAGCGTTAGCACAGCGCATGGACGTGGCTATAAGGCTTAAGAATGGCGAAAGTTATATAGACATTAACAAAAGCACGGGCGCAAGCACGGCTACTATTTCAAGAGTAAGTAAATACTTAAATTACGGTGCAGGCGGATACGAAACGGTAATCGAAAGGATGGATAAATAATGTTTGATTTAAGCCTATTAAAGTTTGACGAAAAAGTTGTTTTTGCAATGCGCAAACTCTTTATAGAAAAGGGATACCGTCAGTTTAAGATGAGTAAGTTTGAAGAATACGATTTGTATTCTAAAAACAAAGACTTTTTGGTGTCTGACGGGGTTATAACCTTTAACGATACTAACGGCAAGTTGTTGGCGTTAAAACCTGACGTTACTTTGTCCATTATTAAAAATTATAAGGGCGAAGGCGTTGAAAAATATTTCTATAACGAAAACGTTTACAGAATTGCAGAGAGCAGTAAAACTTATAAAGAAATAATGCAGACGGGGTTAGAGTGCATAGGAAGGGTTGGTTTTGACGAACTTGTAGAAGTTACTAACCTTGCGTTAAAGAGCCTTTCTATCATTAGCGAACAGTTTGTTTTAGAACTCTCTCACGTTGCTCTTATCGATGCGATTTTACAAGACTATAACGTTAGCGAAAACGTAAAGCCAAGCGTTTTAGAGTATATCACTCAAAAGAACGCAGGTAGATTAAAAAATCTTCTTGACGAAAAGCAATTTTTTGCAATAAAAACGCTCGTTCACAATTTTGCTGACGCTAACGAGTGCTTAAATGCGGTTAAAAATATTAGCATAAGTCAAAAATCAAAAGATTTGCTCAGCGAGTTTGAAAGTCTTATCAATAATTTAAGTCAAGGCGAAAACAAGCAAAACATAAAAATCGACTTTTCGGTTACCAGTCTTGACGGATATTACAGCGGTGTAATTTTCAAAGGCTTTATAAACGGCGTGGCGACTAAAGTTTTATCGGGTGGTCAATACGACAACCTTATGAAAAAGATGGGCAAAAGTTCTTCTGCAATAGGCTTTGCCGTTTACCTTGACGAACTTGAAAGATTAGGTGACACCGATACAAAAGACGACGGCTTTATAAACGTTGCTTTGCCTAAGGGTAGGCTTGGCGAAAAGGTTTACGAAATGTTTGAAAAGGCAGGTTACGAATGCCCGTCTATCAAAGAAAATAACCGAAAACTCATTTTTGAAAACAAAGAAAAGGGCATTAGATACTTTTGGGTAAAACCATCTGACGTTACCATTTACGTTGAACGCGGAAGCGCTGATATCGGTGTTGCAGGAAAGGACATTTTGGCTGAATACTCTCCCGACGTGTTTGAACTTTTAGACCTCAACATTGGCAAGTGCAGAATGGCTGTTGCATCTAAAAAAGATTTTAATGACGACCAAAGCAAAACCTTGCGCGTTGCAACTAAGTTTACAAACATTGCAAAAAAATACTATGCGGAAAAGTGTAGAGATATAGACATTATTCACCTTAACGGCTCTATTGAAATCGCGCCTATTTTGGGACTTTCAGACGTTATTGTGGACATTGTTGAAACGGGCAAAACGCTCATAGAAAACGACCTTATTCCATTTGAAACCATTCTTCCCATAAGCGCAAGGCTTATAGCAAACAAGGCTTCGTTTGGTTTTAAGGCGAATAAGATTAGAGACATCAAAAACGGGCTCTTATCACAGGTGAAACAAGATGATTAAGATTTTAGACTATTCGGCTCTTGGCGAAAGCATTTTTGCAAGAACGGCTCCCACCGCAAACGTTACCGATATTGTAACTGACATTCTTAAAAACGTTAGAGAACGCGGGGACGACGCTTTAATTGAATACGCAAAAAAGTTTGACAAGGCAGACCTAACGAGTTTAGAAGTTAGCAATGAAGAAATAGAAAAAGCGTATAACTCTGTTGATGCTCGCTTTATAGAAGTTCTTAAAAAGGCTGCCGAAAACATAACGGTGTTCCACTCTCGTCAAAAAAGGCAAGGCTTTGAGTTTACGGGCGAAAACGGAGTTATTATGGGGCAAAAGGTAACCCCCGTCGAAAGGGCAGGGCTTTACGTTCCAGGTGGCACGGCTGCATATCCTTCAACAGTTTTGATGGATAGTATCCCCGCTAAAATTGCAGGAGTAAAGCACGTTTGCATAACCACTCCGCCAAACGCAAAAGGGGAGATTAACCCCGTAATACTCGCAGCGGCAAAAATAGCGGGTGTTGATAAAGTATATAAGGTAGGTGGAGCGCAAGCGATAGGCGCGCTCGCTTACGGAACACAAACAATTCCAAAGGTAGATAAAATTGTTGGACCGGGCAACGCGTTCGTTGCAGAAGCAAAAAGGCAAGTTTTTGGACTTGTGTCCATAGACATGATTGCAGGGCCGAGTGAAATTTTGGTAGTTGCAGACGGAAAAAGTAACCCCAAACACGTTGCGGCAGACCTTTTATCCCAAGCCGAACACGATAAAATGGCAAGCGCGGTTTTGGTAACTGATAGCTTAGCCCTTGCAAAAGACGTTCAAAGTGAGATAGAAGTTCAACTTTCAACCCTTCCGCGTGAAGAAATCGCAAGGGTATCCATAGAAAACAACGGCAAGATTATCGTTGCCAAAGACTTAGAAGAAGTTATTAAGGTTAGCAACCGCATTGCGCCCGAACACTTAGAACTTGTGGTTGATAATCCTATGGATTATCTCGATAAAATAGAAAACGCAGGAAGCGTGTTTATGGGAAGATTTTGTCCCGAAGCTTTGGGCGACTACTTAGCAGGTCCAAACCACACCCTTCCCACAAGCGGAACGGCAAGGTTTTCAAGCCCACTATCGGTTGATGATTTTATAAAGAAAACGCAATACACTTACTATACCGAGCAAGGCTTACAA
Organism: Clostridia bacterium; assembly: GCA_017501885.1. Taxonomy (GTDB): domain Bacteria; phylum Bacillota; class Clostridia; order Christensenellales; family Borkfalkiaceae; genus UBA1259. The sequence continues at coordinate 15,896 of JAFVWA010000254.1, forward strand.
AAAGTGTATAAAGACGTAGAATACTTTGCTGAAAAAGAAGGTCTTTTTGCACACGCAAGAAGCGCAACAATTCGTTTTGAAGATTTAGATAAATAAAGAGTATGAGCAAATTTTTAAGTGAAAAGTTGTCCGCATTAAAGGAATATACGCCAGGCGAACAACCCCAAGACAAAAAGTATATAAAACTTAATACAAACGAATCGCCTTTTCCCCCGAGCCAAGGCGTAATCGATGGGGTAAACGGTAAAAAAGTGGCTGATTTAAGGCTTTATTCTGATCCCGAATGCAAACTATTAAAAGAGCAACTTGCCACCGTTTATTCGACAACGCCCGACAGAGTGTTTTTGTCAAACGGCTCTGACGAAGTTTTGAACTTCGCGTTTATGGCTTACGGAAGCAACGGCGTTGCATTTGCAGACATTACCTACGGTTTTTATTCAGTTTTCTGCGATTTATACGGCTTAAAAGCAGACGTCGTTCGGTTAAATGAAGACTTTTCGCTTAACGTTGACGGATTTTGCGGTAAAAACAAACTTGTTGTTATAGCAAACCCAAACGCCCCAACGGGAATGGATATTCCACTTAGCGACGTGGAGAAAATTTTGCAGTCGAACAGCAAAAACGTAGTCGTTATCGACGAAGCTTACGTTGATTTTGGCGGGACTTCTGCGGTAGAACTTACCAAAAAATATAAAAACCTTTTATGCGTGCAAACTTTTTCTAAAAGCAGAAGCATGGCAGGGGCAAGACTTGGCTTTGCAATAGCCGACAAGGAAATTATCGCTGACTTAGAAAAGATAAAGTATTCCACAAACCCATATAACGTCAACAGTTTAACCCAAGTTGCAGGGCTTTGTGCGTTAAAGGAAAACGATTATTATATGCAAAACGCAAAGCGCATTATACAAAATCGCGAGTGGACAAACGACCAACTTTTATCCTTAGGCTTTGAAGTTTTACCCTCAAAAGCCAACTTTATTTTTGCTAAAACGGATAAAATATCAGGTAAAGACTTGTATATTAAACTTAAAGAAAAGGGCGTGTTAGTTCGTCACTTCGACAAGCCGAGAATAAGCGAGTTTAACCGCATAACGGTTGGAAGTTTAGAACAAATGCAAGTATTTATTGAAAAAGTAAAAGAAATTTTAGGAGAACTCAAATGAGAAAGGTAACGATAAATCGTAAAACCAAGGAAACGGATATTAGTTTAACCATAAGCCTTGATGGAAAAGGCGTTTCAAACATTGACACGGGTTGTGGGTTTTTCGACCACATGTTAGATTTATTTTCTCGCCATGCAAGATTTGATTTAGACGTTAAGTGCAACGGAGATATAAACGTTGATTATCACCACACGGTTGAAGACGTTGGTATCGTTTTAGGTCAAGCCATAAAACAAGCGCTTGGCGATATGAAAGGCATTATTCGTTACGGCTCAACCACCCTTCCTATGGACGAAAGTTTAATTTTAACTGCTATAGATATTTCGGGCAGAAGTTATTTAAGATATGAATTGCCCGTTCGTGCGGTAAAAATAGGAGATTTCCCCGTGGAACTTGTGGAAGAATTTTTCCTTGCGCTCGTTCGTCATGCAGGACTTACTTTGCATATCGTTAAACTTGCAGGCACCAACTCTCACCACGTTATAGAAGGAACGTTCAAGAGTTTTGCGCGCTCTCTAAAACAAGCGGTTAAAATCGACAGCGAGTTTGCTAACGAAATTCCGTCAACCAAAGGGGTGCTTTAATGATTGCCATTATAGATTACGGCGTAGGCAATCTCTTTTCCCTTCAAAGTTCGTTTAAGGCAGTTGGCTACCAAACGGTAGTAACGGGGGATAAAGAGATAATCGCTAAGGCGGATAAACTCATTCTTCCTGGGGTTGGCGCTTTTCCCGACGCTTCTGAAAAACTTTTTTCAAGCGGGCTTGCAGACGTTGTTAAAGAGCAAGTTGCGTTAGGTAAACCGTTGCTTGGCGTATGCCTTGGCATGCAACTCTTGTTTAGCGAAAGCCACGAATACGGAGTTAGCCCAGGACTTGGTCTTATAGACGGCAAAGTAGTGTTTATCGATATTCCCAAAGAATATAAAATTCCGCATATCGGTTGGAATGCGTTGCAATTCAAAAAGCAAAGCCCACTCCTTAAATACGTAAAGGAAGGCGACTGCGTATATTTCGTTCACTCATACCACGCGGTTGACTGTGAAAACTCGCTTGTCGCTACGGCAGAATACTCAAAAGATTTAACGGCAATAGTTCAAAAGGGCAACGTGTTCGGCTGTCAATTCCACCCAGAAAAGAGTGGTCAAGTTGGACTAAACATTTTAAAAGCCTTTTGTGAAATAGGGGGAGAGTTATGAAACTTTTTCCCGCAATAGATTTATTTGACGGCAAAGCCGTTCGCCTTTACAAGGGCGACTACGAACAAATGACCGTTTATAGCGATAACCCCTTACAAGTTGCGTTGGACTTTGAAAAACAGGGTGCAAAGTATATTCACTTAGTTGACTTAGAAGGCGCGAAAGACGGCACTACGCCAAACATCAAAACGGTGGAAGCCATTGCAAAAAATACTTCGCTGTTTGTAGAAATTGGCGGTGGAATACGCTCCATGCAAACGGTTGAAAAGTATTTGAGCTGTGGAGTGGACAGAGTTATTTTAGGAACGGCGGCGGTTAACGACCAAGAGTTTCTAAAAAAGGCAATAGCAAAATATGGCGACAAAATAGCCGTTGGCGTGGACGTTAAAGACGGGTTTGTGGCAATCAAGGGTTGGCTTGAAAAATCAAACTATACTTGTATGGAATTTTGCGCACTTATGCAAAGTTACGGCGTTAAATACATAATTTGCACGGACGTAAGTAAAGACGGCGCTATGCAGGGCGCAAACAAGAAACTCTATAAAGAGTTAGTAGAAAAATTCGATATGGAATTTACCGCTTCGGGCGGAGTTTCAAGCATAGAAGATTTGCTTTTGTTAAAGCAAAACGGAGCGCATAGCGCGATAATAGGCAAGGCGTATTACATAGGCGCGATAGACCTTAAAAAAGCCTTGGAGGCTGTTAAATGATAACTAAAAGAATTATCCCATGCTTAGACGTTAAAGACGGCAGAGTGGTAAAGGGCGTAAACTTCGGCAACTTAAACGACGTTTCATCTCCCGTAACGCTCGGCAAGTATTATAGCGACTGTGGGGCAGACGAACTTGTTTTTTACGATATAACCGCAAGTAGCGACGGTAGAAAACTGTTTACCGATATTTTAAGGGAAGTAGCCGAGAACGTGTTTATTCCTTTGACCGTTGGCGGTGGTATAAACACCATAGAAGACTTTGATAGAGTTTTAAAATGCGGTGCGGATAAAGTAAGCGTAAACTCAGGCGCTATAAAAAATCCCGACCTAATAAAACAAGGCGCTCTTAAATACGGCGACCAATGTGTGGTCATATCTGCAGACGTTAAACGCGTGGACGGAAAGTTTACCGTGTTTGCAAAAGGCGGTAGAGAAAACACGGGTATGGAAGCCATTAGTTGGATAAAGCGTTGTGTTTCTAACGGCGCAGGCGAAGTAGTGGTAAACTCTATCGATACCGACGGTGTTAAAAAGGGTTTTGATATAGAACTTCTAAAAGAAGTATGTTCTGCGGTAAACGTTCCCGTAATTGCTTCGGGCGGAGCAGGATGCGTTCAAGACTTTATCACGCTGTTTAAGGAAATTCCCACGATTGACGCAGGACTTGCAGCATCAATTTTCCACTTTGGAGAAGTTAAGATTTCAGACCTTAAAAATCAACTTAAAGAAAACGGCATAATCGTCCGTTAAGGAGTATAAAATGTTAGATATTAAACAATTAAAATTCGACGAAAAAGGACTTATTCCCGCGATAGTAGTAGACGCGCACTCTAAAAAGGTTTTAACCCTTGCTTACATGAATGAAGAAAGCCTTAAAATCACTATGGAAAAAGGGCTTACTTGTTTTTGGTCGAGAAGCAGAAACGAACTTTGGCTTAAAGGCGAAACGAGTGGCAACTATCAACACGTCGTATCAATTACCGCCGACTGCGACAAAGACGCTTTGGTGGTTATGGTAGAAAAGGACGGTCCTGCATGTCATTTGGGAACGGACTCTTGCTTTAACGATAAAGTTTATCAAAATGAAGAAAAACACGAGTTTTCGTTAGAAGGCTTATACGAGCTTTTACAAGGCAGAAAAAACGATATGCCAGAAGGCTCTTATACCACCTATCTTTTCCAAAAAGGCATTGATAAAATTCTTAAAAAAGTAGGTGAAGAATGCACCGAAGTTATCATCGGTGGAAAGGCTGGCGACAAGGCGGAAACTATTTACGAACTCGCTGACCTTACCTATCACGCTATGGTGTTAATGGTAGAAATGGGAATCTCGGTTGAAGACGTTAAAAAAGAACTCGCTTCTCGCCACATTATCGACCACAAAGTTAAACAGGAAAAAATGAAATAATTATATATTATGATTAAGACAAATTTTCACACTCACACAACTTTTTGTGATGGCAAGCATTCTGCTGAAGAAATGGTTTTATCTGCTATCGAAAAGGGGTTTACTGCGCTTGGTTTTTCTGGGCATAGCCAAATAAAAAATTCCTTTTGGAGTATGACGGAAGAAAAAGAAATTGGCTATTATAAAGAGATAAACCGCCTTAAAGATAAATATGCAGATAAACTGGAAATTTTTTGCGGAATAGAACAAGATATGGTTTCGCCACCTTTTATGTTTAACTACGACTACGTTATAGGCTCTAAACATAGAATAAAATTTAACGGCGAATACTACGGCATAGATTCTAATAGAGAAGACGTTAAGCGATATATCAATGAGTTTTTTGGCGGAAGTTTTGAAAAATACGCTAAAAATTATTACGAAGACTTGGTTAACGTGGTAGAAGTTACAAAAGCCGATATTATAGGTCACGTTGACATTTTAACAAAGTATATAGAAGTAGATAATATTGTTTTAACCGATGAATATTACGAGTATGCCGAAAAAGCCGTTAAGCAACTGACTTTAGCAAAAAAGCCTTTTGAAATTAACACGGGTGCAATAGGTAGGGGATATAGAACTACGCCATATCCCGATAAAAAATTACTTAAAATCATCTATGAAAATGGCGGAAGCATAATGATTAACAGCGATTGCCACGACAAGGATAAGTTAGATTGTGGCTACGATTTAGCACAAAGTATTGCTAAAGAAATTGGCTTTAACAAAAGAGCAATTATAACTAAAAGCGGAATTAAGCTTATATATTTATAATAAAATAGCAGTTTTTTTCTAAAAACGGTTAAAAAACATTTGACAAAGTAGTTTATAAAATAATAAAATATAGAAAAAATTAAATGCGATAATGATATTAAGTTTGTTTTGAAAAACTTGCAGAGAGCCGTTGTTTGGTGCAAAACGGCAGTGGAAAAACAAGCGGTCTCGTATCGGAGCAGAACTTCTGAAACTAGTAAGAAGTTACGGGTGGTCCCGTTACAGGTCAAGGGCATGATGGTGCTCTATAAAGTGGTTCTTAAAAAGAACAAAACGGGTGGTACCGTGGTTGATATATTTGTCAGTCATCCCGCAGAGATTTTTCTCTGCGGTTTTTAATTTATTTACTTAAAAATAATGTAAAACGAGGTGTTATTATGAAAAAAATTGACGTAGTAGACGTTACCTTAAAGGTAGCAAGCGAACAACTTAACAAAGACCTTTCTTTTAGAGAAAGACTATCTATTTCTAAGAGTTTAGAAAAGATGGGGGTTAACGCTATTGAACTACCGTCAATCCTAAATAAAAAAGACCAAGCGGTTGTATCTCGCACCATAGCGGAAGACACTACCGCCACTATAACGGTTGCTTGTAGCGACGCTAAAACGATAGAACAAATTTTTGAGCCTGTAAAGAGCGCTAAAAAATCTCGCATTGCGGTGACTTTCCCCGTTTCAACAACTCAAATGGAATATTTTTATCACGCAAAAGCACCTAAAATGTTAGAAAAAATTGCCCAAGTCGTTGCTGCCGCAAAAGAGTTTGCACAAGTTGAATTTGTTGCAAAGGACGCTACGAGAGCAGAGCAAGGCTTTGTTGAAGCATGCGCTAAGACGGCTGTGGAAAACGGTGCTTCTATAATCACTCTTTGTGACGACGCAGGGATTTTCTTTCCAGACGAATTTGCTTCACTCGTAAAAAAGGTTAAAGAGTGTTGCACGGCAAAAGTATACGTTGAGCCTTCAAACAAATTGAAAATGGCTTCGGCTATCGCGGTAGAAGTTATCAAGGCAGGCGCAGACGGAATCAAGACGGCAGTTGGCGCTGACGAATATCTTTCTCCCGACGTTTTGGCGGAAGTTATGCGTGCAAAAGGTAGTGATTTAGACGTTCAAACGGACTTGGACGTAAGCGTTATCAAGACTGTTGTAAACGAGATTATCCACGTTTCCGACAAAGACCAAACGATGAGCGTAAATAAGGCTGATAAGGCTTCTATAAGCGCTGAAACTTCCTTAAAAGATATTTCCGCAAAGATTTCCGCTTTGGGCTATGAACTTTCTATGGAAGACGTAAGCAAGGTGTTTGAAGAATTCCAAAGAGTATCTTCTAAAAAGGGCGCAATAACCGACAGAGAACTCGAAGCAATCGTTGCAAGCACGGCTATGCAAGTTCCTTCAACCTATCACTTAGGAACTTATTTTGTAAACAGCGGAAACGTTATGACAGCAACCGCAAATCTTATTCTTATTAAAGACGGCAAGGAACTCTCGGGCGTAAGCACGGGTGACGGTCCTATCGACGCGGCTTTCCACGCTATTGAACAAATTATCGGTCATCACTACGAACTTGACGACTTTAACGTTCAAGCGGTAACCAAGGGCAGAGAAGCTGTTGGCTCTGCAGTTATAAGACTTCGCGCAGACGGAAAACTATATTCGGGTAACGGCGTTTCAACCGACATCGTAGGCGCGTGTATTAGAGCGTATATAAACGCGCTCAACAAAATCGTTTACAACGCTTAAATGGGGGCATAAAATGAAATTTTCTTTTTCAACAAAAAACGTTAAGCGTTCTACTTTTATAGAAGTTTGTAACGTAGCCAAAGAATACGGCTTTTCGGCTTTTGAAGTTTACGACGCTTTTAAAGAAAAGACAGCGCATGCGGACAGTATATTTAGTTCTGCCACCAAAGCAGGCTCAAAAAGAAAACTTATAAATCGTCACATAAGCGTAAGCGCGCTTACTTTTCCCACGCCCGTTGACGCAAAAACCGACTGTTCAAAAATAGAAAAATATATGGACTATGCCGTTCGTGCAGACAGCAAAATAGTTATCGTAACCATTGCCGACGGTCAAGAAATTAGTGCCATTAAAGACAAACTTATGCCCGCTGTAAAAACGGCTGAAAGCTTAGGCGTAACCCTTTTGATTGAAACGAGTGGCGAATATGCGTTTACCCAAAAGGCGTTAGACCTTATAAACCAATTTGAAAGCGCTTCAGTTGGCGTTTGTTGGGATATAAGAGAAACTTTCTTTACAGGCAGGGAAACGGCTGACCAAACTATCCAAACGCTTGGCGCATACATCAACTACGTTAGAATAGGCGACAAAAAAGACGGAGTAAACGTGCTTATAGGCGACGGTGATTTGCCTGTTCAAGAGTTTACTAACGCGTTAAAATCACTCAACTACGAAGGCTTTGTTTCGGTTGAGTGGAACGACGTGTATACTTCTGACGACGTAGTGTTAACTCATTTTATAAACTATATGCAAAAGGCTTCGGGCGAAGGCGCGGAGCAAAAACCCGTATACTATAACCGTTCTAAAACGGGAACTTTCCCATGGGAAAAGTATAAGGTTATCGACTATACTTTTTCACAAGTTTTAGACGAAATGGTAGAGCGTTATCCCGACCAATACGCGTTTAAGTATACCACGCTCGACTATACGAGAACTTATAAGGAATTCCGTGACGAAGTAGATAGGGTTGCAAGCGCGCTCATCTCTTTGGGTGTTCAACCGGGGCATCACGTTGCTATTTGGGCAACCAACGTTCCCGCATGGTTTTTGACCTTTTGGGCAACCGTAAAAATCGGTGCGGTTTTAGTTACCGTTAACACGGCATATAAAATTCACGAAACCGAATATCTTTTAAGACAGTCTGATACGCATACCTTGGTTATGATAGAAGATTGCAAAGACAGTAACTACAAAGAGATTATGCAAGAACTTTGCCCCGAACTTAAAAACACTAAGCCGGGAAGTCCTTTATATTCTAAAAAATTGCCATTCCTTCGCAACGTTGTAACCGTAGGCTTTAAGATGGACGGTTGCTTAGAATGGAATGAAATGATGGAAAGAAGTTCTCTTGTTCCAAGAGAAGAAGTGTTAAGACGCGCGTCTATGGTTAAACCCGACGACGTTTGTAACATGCAATACACTTCGGGAACGACAGGCTTTCCTAAGGGCGTAATGCTCACTCATAGAAACATAGTCAACAACGGAAAGACGATAGGCGACAGAATGGATATCTCTACCGCTGATAGAATGATGATTCAAGTGCCTATGTTCCACTGTTTTGGAATGGTGCTTTCTATGACCAACTTGATGACTCACGGAGGAACCATTTGTCCTATGCCGTATTTCTCACCAAAGTCTTCGCTTGCTTGCGTTAACGACGAAAAGATTACTTGTTTTAACGGTGTTCCCACCATGTTTATAGCAATGTTTGCGCACGAAGATTTTGCTAAAACCGACTTCTCGCACATGAGAACGGGCATCATGGCAGGCGCAAACTGTCCTGCGGACTTGATGCGTAGGGCGGCGGACGAAATGAACATGAAAGAAATCATTTCCGTTTACGGTCAAACGGAAGCTTCCCCAGGATGCACTATGGGTGAAGTTAACGAAGATATCGACCACCGCGTAGAAACGGTTGGCAGTGCTTTCCCAGGCGTTGAATGTAAGATTATCGATCCCGAAACGGGCGAAGATTTGCCCGACGGACAAAACGGCGAGTTCGTTGCAAGGGGCTTTAATATAATGAAAGGCTATTATAAAATGCCCAAGGCAACCGAACAGACTATCGATAAAGAAGGCTGGCTTCACAGTGGCGATATCGCTATGAGAACGGAAGACGGTTATTACAAAATTACGGGTAGATTAAAGGATATGATTATCCGTGGTGGTGAAAACCTTTACCCAAGAGAAATAGAAGAATTCTATTTAACCCACTCTAAGATAAAAGACGTTCAAGTCGTAGGTGTTCCCGATAAGCGTTACGGTGAAGAAGCGTGCGCGTGGATAGTTCTTAAAGACGGTATGCAAAGCGACGAAAACGAAATGCGCGAATATGGCAATTCACACATGGCAAAGCACAAAGTTCCAAGATACTTTATTTTCGTAAACGACTTCCCAATGAATGCCGCAGGTAAAATTTTGAAGTATAAAATGCGCGATATGTCGGTGGAAAGTTTAGGACTTGACAAATAATTAGGTAAGAAAAATGTATCCAATAATAGATTGCCATTGTCATATTTATCCAAGCAAAATTGCTGATAAAGCAGTTTTGGGGATAGGTAACTTTTACCATCTCGATATGGAATACGACGGCAGACTTGAAACACTTATAAAAGAAAACGAAAAGAGTGGAATAACTCACAGTTTGATATTTTCAGTTGCAACAAAACCTTCTCAAACTCAGTCGATAAATCAATTTATCGCAGACAACGTTAGTGGAGATCCACTAAGGTTTACAGGGCTTGGAACGTTGCACCCCGACAGTAGCGATATAAAAGGTGATATCGAGCATATTTTAGAACTCGGACTTCGCGGAGTAAAACTTCACCCCGATATTCAAGGCATTAAAATAGACGACGATAGGTGCATGAGGATATACGAACTTTGTAGCGGAAAACTTCCCATTTTAATGCACACGGGGGATAGCCGATACGACTTTTCAAACCCCGACCACTTAAAGCCTGTGTTAGAAGCTTTTCCAAACCTAACGGTAGTGGGCGCGCACTTTGGCGGATATTCCGTTTGGGACGAAGCCGAAAGAAAACTCGAAGGCTATAAAAACCTTTACGTTGACTGTTCTTCGGCCATGGCGTTTTTCTCTAAGGAAAAGGGCAAAGAACTCGTTCGCGCGTTTGGTGCAGACCACGTCGTATTCGGAACGGACTTTCCCATGTGGAAAATCAGCGGAGAAATCGCGCGTTTTGAAGCGCTTGGACTTACCGAAGAAGAAAAGCAAAAAATATACTATAAAAACGCTTGTTCCTTGTTTAAAATCGACCAAAATAAAATTTTAGAAAAATTTCAAAAAGACCAAAAAATACTTGACAAGGAGTAATCGCGAGAGTATAATCAAAGAAAATTCAATATTAAATGCTATGACGAAGACGGAATTAACCGAGCATTTTACAGCGAGTCGGGTTTGGTGCGAGCCGATAAATTTAAGTTAAATTCTTATCACTTCCGAGCAGGAAACGTTAAAGCCAATGGTAAGTAAGGTTTCCCGTGATTGCTGCGTAAATGCATAAGGCTTGATGGAGTCTGAGTGGTGTAGTTATAATGGCTATACAATTTGAGTGGTAACGCGAGTATGTAATTAGATACCCGTCTCAAAAGTAATTTTGAGGCGGGTTTTTTGTTTATAAGCTTCGTTATCCTGCGTTGAATGATTCGCCAAAAAACAATAAAACGATAAAAATTAAAATAAAAATAAAAAACAAAATTTTTTTAAGGAGGTATGTAACCATGAACACAAACAACACCCTAAATCAGTTATCGGAAGTCGCAACAAGAATTAAGGAGTTGCGCGAAATTATTGGTTTTTCCGTTAGTGAGATGACTGAGAAAACTAACGTAACAGAGTCGCAGTATCTTGCGTATGAGAGCGGAAAAGAAGACATTCCTTTTTCCTTTATACACAAATGCGCCTTAGCTTTTGGCGTAGATATGACCGACCTTTTGGAAGGTAGTTCTGCAAAACTTTCTACCTATACCGTAACGAGAAAAGGTCAAGGTCAAGAAACAGCCAAAGAAGACGGCATCGATATAGCAAATCTCGCTCCAAAGTTTAAAGATAAACTTGCAGAGCCTTATTACGTAACTTACGATTATTCCCCAAGCCAACAAAACAAGCCTATCCACTTAACTACGCATAGCGGTCAAGAATTCGACCTTGTTTTAAGTGGTAAACTTAAAGTTCAAGTAGGCGACCACGTAGAAGTTCTTGGCGAAGGCGACAGCATCTATTACAATTCATCTATGCCACACGGAATGATTGCCGTTGACGGAAAGAGTTGCACCTTCGTCGCAGTAGTAATGTCGGGGGATAACACCGCTGAAACGGTAGTTAGAAAGAGCGTTATGAACGCTAAGGCAAGCGAAAGTCTCGTTTGTGAAAAATTCGTTGACGTCAAAGAAGACAGAGACGGAAGACTTGAAAGGGTTAAATTTAAAAATACCGATACATTTAATTTCGGTTTTGATATCGTTGACGGAATTGCTGAAAAATATCCCGATAAACTTGCCATGCTTCACTTAGATAAGTTTAAGACTGAACGCAGATTCACCTTTAAGGATATCAAGCGCGCGTCTAACCAAGTTGCAAACTACTTTACTTCACTTGGCATTAAGCGTGGCGACAAGGTAATGCTTGTTCTTAAACGTCACTATCAATTCTGGTTCTGTATGGTTGCTTTGCATAAACTCGGCGCAGTTGCAATCCCTGCAACTAACCAGTTGAAAGAACACGATTTTGAGTATAGATATAACTCCGCAGGAGTTAAGGCAATCGTTTGCACGGCAGATGGCGACACCTATCAATACGCACAAGCTGCCGCTAAAAAATGCCCACAAGTAGACACTCTTTTAATGGTTGGCGGTGCAAAAGAAGGCTGGCGCGATTTTGATAAAGAATACTCTTTATTCTCAGGCAAATTCGAACGTCCAGAAGACGCTTCGGCAGGTGACGAAACGGCGCTTATGTTCTTTACTTCTGGAACTACGGGCAACCCAAAAATGGCAGCGCATAAACACACTTACGCATTAGGACATTTCGTAACTGCAAAGTATTGGCATTGTTGCGAAAGAGACGGTTTACACTTAACCATTTCCGATACCGGTTGGGGTAAATCTCTTTGGGGTAAACTCTACGGTCAATGGCTTTGCGAAGGCGCAGTTTTCGTTTACGACTTTGATAAGTTTGATGAAAACGATATACTTCCAATGTTTGCTAAATACAACATCACAACTTTCTGCGCTCCACCTACAATGCTCAGAATGTTGATACGTGGCGACTTGTCTAAATTTGACCTTTCTTCAATCCACCACATGACCACGGCAGGCGAAGCTTTAAATCCTGAAGTATTCAATCAATTTAAGGCTGCAACAGGCTTAGAAATCATGGAAGGCTTCGGTCAAACTGAAACGACACTTGCCATCGCAAACCTTTACGGCACAACGCCAAAAATCGGCGCTATGGGTAAGGCAAGTCCACAATTTGACGTGGACGTTGTAGATGCTGACGGCAACTCGCTCCCTGCAGGTGAAGTTGGTGAAATAGTAATTCACACAGACAAAGATGTTCCTTGCGGATTATTTAAAGAATACTATCGCGACGCTGATAAAACTAACGAAGCTTGGCACGACGGTTTATACCACACGGGTGATACCGCATGGCGCGATGAAGACGGGTATTTCTGGTATGTAGGTAGAGTTGACGACGTTATAAAGTCTTCGGGCTACCGTATCGGACCATTCGAAATAGAGAGTGTAATCATGGAACTTCCATACGTATTAGAATGTGGCGTTTCAGCTGTTCCTGACGAAGTTCGTGGTCAAGTAGTTAAAGCAAGCATCGTTTTAACAAAAGGCACCGAAGGAACGGAAGAATTAAAGAAAGAAATTCAAAAATACGTTAAGGATCACACCGCGCCTTACAAATATCCAAGAGTGGTTGTATTCCGTGATGAACTTCCCAAAACAATAAGTGGCAAAATCCAAAGAAATAAGTTATAAACTTCGTTATCCTGCGTTTACTGCTTAGCGTTTTGACTTCGATAACCAGACGGTTAATCTCACCCAAAACGCTTCGCGAGCCTTGGCTAACTCGTTTCTAACTCATTTCTAAATTAGTTACAAACTTCGCATAACGGAGTTTCTAACGCATATATTATTAAATTAAAGTAAACCATTATGAAAAAGACTTTCGTTACGAACATGCCTAATCATATAGGCGCGTTTTTAAAAGCAAGTAAGTGTTTTTCGCAGTTGGGAATTAATATCACGAGAGTAAGTTACAACAAAGCCGTTGACTCTCACACTTTGTTTATTGAAGTTGACGGCTGTGAAAGTAACATAAATTCGGCAGAAGAAATGCTTAAAGACATAGGCTATCTTCAAAAGGGTGAGGAAAACAGTAGAATAATACTGCTTGAATTTACTTTACCCGATTTGCCGGGAAGTGTAACGGCTATTTTGGAGTTAATAAGCAATTTTAACTTCAACATATCCTATATAAGTTCACAAGAAAACCGAACGGGTTACCAAAATTTTAGAATGGGACTCTTTGTGAATAAACAAAGCGAACTGAATGAATTTTTATCCCAAGCGGAAAATATTTGTCCCGTCAAAGTAGTAGACTACGACGAGACGGAAAAGGTGTTTGACAACAGCATATTTTACAATTCATACGTAAACGGTTTGGCGCAAGTTGCAGGGCTTAGCGAGAAACAAGAGGAAGACCTTTTAGTAAACGTAAACCTTGCAATGCAAACTCTTGACGAGCAGGGCTTGTTACCATACAAAACGTTTGATAGTATCAGCCGTTTTGCCAAACTATTGGCAGACTGTAAAGGCGATAATTTTAATCCGAGAATAACCGAGCATGTCGTAAGCGATAGAACTCGAATTATTCTTATCGAGCCAGACTGCGGAAGTAATACCGCCATTATTGAAAGCGACGGAAAAAGGGTATTCGTCGACTCTGGATACGCATGTTATAAACAAGAAATGCTTAAAGTGATAAAGGGATTACTTCCCGACTTTAAAGAAAAGGAAGAAAGCATTATTTTAACACATGCGGACGTAGACCACGGCGGACTGTTGGAGGTGTTTGACAACGTTCTTGTAAGTCAAAGGACGGCGACTTGTTTACGTGACGAACATAATAACGGACAGGGTTATAGAGAGAAAAACGGTTTACATAAACCGTATATAAACATTTGCAAAATTCTGACGGGGTATAAGCCCGTTGATAGCGGAAAACTAAACGTAGCGTGGGGCAAAGCAACTTTGACTGCACCGCTTGAACAAATAGGTTTCTACTCTATTGGCGAACTGAACTTTGAAGTATACGAAGGTCAGGGCGGGCATCTTCTTGGCGAAACCATACTGATAGATTTTGACAATAACATTGCCTTTACGGGCGACGTTTTCGTCAATCTTAACGAGATGACTGAAAAGCAAGCCGAATACAACGTATATGCGCCTATCTTAATGACGTCAGTAGACACTGATGCTAAATTGTGCGCAAAAGAGAGAAAGACGTTGCTTAAACGTTTAGGCGTTGGAGAGTGGACAATTTTTGGTGGACACGGCAATAAAAAGGTTTATCAAACGCAAACTGTCGCAAAAAGTAGGATATAAACGGATATTGTAGTAAAAAACGATTGACAAACTTTTGCGTTATATGGTATATTTTTATAAATAAAATTTATAAAGACCATGACGAAAAGGGCGGTTGCATTAGTTTTTTAGAGAATCGGCGGTTGGTGAAAGCCGTAAACAAGGGTAATCGTTGTAGTTTCCGAGTCGAAACGAAGAAATGTTTAAAGCAGAGTAGACCGTTTCCGTCAGCCACGTAACGGCAAATTGAGTGGCGTGAAAACGCAAATTGAGTGGTACCGCGGGTAAGATTATTATGCTCGTCTCAAAGTATACGTTTGAGGCGGGCGTTTTTGTTTCCGCCAGGAGGATATAATGGCAATAGCAACTGGTTTAGAGTTCAAGATTCGTGAAATGGCGCAAAGAATAAAGACTTTACGTGAAATCGTAGGTTTATCAACCGCAGAAATGGCGGTCAAGACGGGCGTCACCGAAGCTGAATATCTTGCTTGCGAAGCTGGAACGAGCGACCTTAACTTTGCTTTCCTTTACCGTTGTGCAATTGCGCTCAACGTCGACGTTACCGATATTATCGAAGGTAGTTCTCCAAGACTTGTTGGATATACCGTTACGAGAAAAGGGGAAGGTCAAGAAATACAAAAAGCGCACGGCATGGAATATTTTAACCTTGCTTCTTCTTTCAAAAACCGTATTGCAGAACCACTTTACGTTATAGCTGAATATAACGAGCAAGCGCAAAACAAAGACATCGAACTCACCACCCACGAAGGTCAAGAGTGCGACATCGTTGTTAGCGGAACGCTTAAAGTTCAAGTGGGCGACCACGTAGAACTTTTAAACGAAGGGGACAGCATTTACTACGATTCGTCAACTCCCCACGGAATGATTGCAACGGGCGGAAAGGATTGCGTTTTCTATGCAATCGTTCTTAACCCTGCAAGCGAACCCATTTCTACCATTATTCACGCAGGTTCGAGAGAACTCGTTGCACCTACCGTTAAGAAGACGGCTAAGGAAAAGAATAGGGTATGGAAAGAATTTATCATTCCCACCGAAAACGACAAGGGCGCGCTTACCGCGATAGATTTTAAGAACCAAGACAAGTTTAACTTTGGTTTTGACGTTATTGATAAAATTGCTGAAAAAGAACCTAACAAGGTCGCGTTAGTTCACGTTGCAAAAGACGAAACGGAAAGAAAGTTTACTTTTGCAGATATAAAAAGGGCTTCTAATCAAACGGCTAACTACTTTAAGTCTTTGGGAATTAGAAAGGGCGACAAGGTTATGCTCATATTAAAGCGCCACTACCAATTCTGGCAGATTATGGTTGCTTTGCATAAGCTCGGCGCAGTTGCAATTCCCGCGACCAATCAACTTAAAGCATACGACATTTCTTACCGTATAAAAAAAGCTGGCGTAAAAGCAATTGTCTGCACGCCTGACGACAATATTCCCGTAGAAGTTGAAACAGCACAAAAAGACTGTCCAACCTTACAAACGAAAATCATAGTTAACGCAGAGCGCGACGGTTGGAGAAGTTATGACGAAGAATATCAACTTTACACGGGCAAGTTCCCAAGAACGGAAGACTCTCCATGTGGCGACGATTTAATGCTCATGTATTTCACGTCGGGAACAACCGCTTATCCAAAGGCGGCTATGCACAACTATAAATACCCATTAGGGCATTTCGTAACTGCAAAGTATTGGCATTGCGTTAACCCTGACGGCTTGCACTTTACCATATCCGACACAGGCTGGGCAAAAGCGGCTTGGGGTAAACTTTACGGGCAATGGCTTTGCGAAGCGGGTATCTTTGTTTACGACTTTGATAGATTTGATGCAAACCAAATTCTTCCAATGTTCAAAAAACACAACATCACCACCTTCTGCGCGCCACCTACAATGCTTCGTATGATGATTAAGCAAGACCTTTCTCGTTTCGACCTTTCTTCGGTAGAGCATATGACTACGGCGGGCGAAGCATTAAATCCCGAAGTTTACCGTCAATTTGAAAAGTCTACCGGCTTAAAGATTGTTGAAGGTTTTGGACAGACCGAAACGACGGTTGCAGTTGCAAACCTTATCGGCACTAAATCAAAACTCGGCTCAATGGGTAAACCCGTTCCGCTATATAACATTGAACTCGTTGACGCGGACGATAAACCTGTTCCAGTTGGTGAAACGGGCGAAATCGTTATTCACGTAGAAAACGGAAAGCCTTGCGGACTTTTCGCAGGATACTATGACGACGTGGAAAAGAGCAACGAAGTTTGCCACGACGGTTTATACCACACGGGCGATACCGCATGGCGCGATGAAGACGGGTATTTCTGGTATGTAGGTAGAGTGGACGACGTTATAAAGTCTTCGGGCTATCGCATCGGACCATTTGAAATCGAAAGCGTTATCATGGAACTCCCATACGTATTAGAATGTGGCGTTTCAGCTATGCCTGACGAAGTTCGTGGACAAGTTGTTAAAGCGAGCATCGTTTTGACAAAGGGCACCGCTCCAACCGACGAGTTAAAGAAAGAAATTCAAGAATACGTTAAGCACAAGACCGCGCCTTACAAGTATCCAAGAGTAGTTGTTTTCCGTGACGAACTACCAAAAACGGTTAGCGGAAAAATCCAAAGAAATAAGTTATAAACTTCGCATAACGGCGTTTCTGGTCTACGTGATTGACCTTGATGACCAACAAGGTCTATCAATTCCAATCACTTGACCGAGCCTTGTTCTGCTCGTTTCTAACTCATTTCTTACACAAATAAATTATGCAAACAATAATTTCACCTTAAAGGAGATAATTATGAAATTCGATATCAAAATTACAAAAACTCAAACACCAAAAGCAAAACCTCAAGACGAAACAAGTTTAGGTTTTGGAAAAATATTTACCGACCACATGTTCTTAATGGAATACGACAAGAAGAACGGTTGGCAAAATCCAAGAATAGTTCCATTAGGACCTATCCCAACACACCCTGCATCAACCGTTTTCCACTACGGGGCAGAAATTTTTGAAGGCTTAAAAGCTTATAGAGCGGTTGACGGCAACATTCGTCTTTTCCGTCCACAAGAAAACGTTAAAAGACTTAACCAAAGTGCTGAAAGACTTTGTTTACCACAAATTGACGAAGAAGCAGGCTTAGACATTATCGAAAAACTCGTTGAACTTGAAAAAGATTGGGTTCCACACAATGACGGAACTTCACTCTACATTCGTCCATTCGTTTACGGAAACGACGAATTCTTAGGTGTTCACGCAGTAGACCACGCAGTATTTGCAGTAATTTGTTCACCTGTTGGCGCTTACTACAAAGAAGGTTTAAAACCCGTTAAGATTATGATTGAATCTGACGACGTTCGTGCAGTTCGTGGCGGAACGGGATACGCTAAGTGCGGTGGTAACTACGCAGCGTCTCTTCGTGCAGGCGAAAGAGCAGAACAAAAAGGCTTCTCTCAAGTTTTATGGCTTGACGGTGTCGAAAGAAAATATATCGAAGAAGTTGGCGCAATGAACGTTATGTTCAAAATCAACGGCAAAATCGTTACTCCTGCGCTCACAGGCTCAATTCTTCCAGGTATTACCAGAAAGAGTGCAATCGAACTCTTAAAAGATTGGGGTTATGAAGTTGAAGAACGTTTAATTTCCGTTGACGAACTCTTTGAAGCGGCTGCAAACGGAAGCTTAGAAGAAGCGTGGGGAACGGGCACGGCTGCCGTTATTTCACCAATAGGTCAACTTTCTTATCAAGGCAAAGATTACACCCTTTGCGGTGGTCAAATCGGCGAACTTTCACAAAAACTTTACGATCAGCTTACCGGTATTCAATGGGGTAAGGTTGAAGACAAAAAGGGTTGGAGCGTAAAAGTTTGCAATGCCTAATTACAAGTTCAAAAGGGTAACGCTGTTCGCAGGGCATTACGGTAGCGGTAAAACAAATCTTGCAGTAAACTTTGCTCTTAAAATGAAAGAGCAAGGCGAACAAGTAAAAATTGCCGACCTTGATATCGTTAACCCATATTTTAGAACGAAAGACAGCGCGAAAAAGTTAACCGAAGCAGGTATAGAACTTATTTCCCCTGCGTTTGCAAACACCAACGTAGACTTGCCTGCGCTTCCGCAGGAAGTTTATAAACTTTTTTCTCAAAAAGGTTTTAGGGCAATTCTTGATATTGGCGGAGATGACCGCGGTGCTTATGCGCTCGGTAGATATACGCCGTCAATACTACAAGAAAACGATTATGAAATGATATTCGTGGCAAACTTCTTCCGTCCTTTGACGAGAACGCCCCAAGAAGCCTTGGAAGTAATGAGAGAGATTGAAGGCGCTTGCGGAATAAAGTTTACCGCAATTATAAACAATTCTAATCTTGGCAAAGACACTACCGCAGAGGTAGTTAAAAACACAGTAAAATTAGCAGAACAGTTATCTGAAATTAGCCGTTTGCCCGTGATATTCACGTCGGCTGAAACGCAAGTTGCAAAAGAACTTGATATTGACGGCGTTTTACCGATAACTCTGCAAGAAAAATTTTTTGATATAAAGGAGAATTAGTATGGCAAAAGTAACGTTTAATTCCGATTTATGTAAAGGCTGTTCGCTATGCGTAGCGGCATGCCCCAAACAAATAATTGCACTCGCAAAAGATAAAATCAATGCGAAAGGACATTCCCCCGCGGAAATCACCGATCAAAGCAAGTGTATAGCATGCGCGTTCTGCGCAACCATGTGCCCAGACTCGGTAATCACGGTGGAGAAGTGAGGTATTAATTATGAGCGAAAAGGTATTGATGAAAGGTAACGAAGCAATCGCAGAAGCAGCAATCAAAGCAGGTTGTCGTTTCTACTTTGGCTATCCCATCACCCCCCAAACTGAAATAGCCGCATACATGGCAAAGCGCATGCCAAAGATTGGCGGAACGTTCTTGCAAGCAGAAAGCGAAGTTTCTGCTATCAACATGGTTTACGGCGTAGCAGGTGCAGGGTATAGGGTTATGACGTCTTCGTCCAGCCCAGGGGTATCCTTAAAACAAGAAGGTATTTCTTATATCGCTGGCGCAGATTTACCCGCGTTAATTATAAACGTTCAACGTGGTGGTCCAGGTCTTGGCGGTATTCAACCTTCTCAGTCTGACTATTTCCAAGCAGTAAAGGGTGGCGGACACGGTGACTATCACTTAATCGTTTACGCACCTGCATCTGTTCAAGAAATGGCAGATTACACCATAAAGGCTTTCGACGTGGCTGATAAATATAGAATGCCCGTAATGTTATTGGCAGACGGAACTATGGGACAGATGATGGAACCCGTAGAACTTCCTGAAGTTTCTGCTAATGAAATTGAAAAGCCTTGGGCAGTTCGCGGAACAAACTGCGCTCGTCCACATAACATCATCAACTCTTTATACTTAAAACCCGAACAGCTTGAAAAGACCAACTTCGATCGCTTTGAAAAGTATAAGGAAATTGAAAAGAACGAGTGTTTATATGAAGAATACATGACCGAAGATGCTGATATCGTTTTAGTAGCTTTCGGTATCGCTGCAAGAATAAGCAAGAACGCAGTAGTGGAAGCAAGAAAGCAAGGCTTAAAAGTTGGTTTAATAAGACCTATAACCTTGTGGCCTTTCCCAAGCGAAGTATTAAATAAGACTGCAGACAGAGTTAAGGGTTTTATTTCGGTAGAATTGTCTATGGGACAAATGATAGAAGACGTTAAACTTGCTACCGAATGCAAAAAACCCGTTCGTCTTTGCAACCGCACGGGTGGTATGATAGTTTCTCCCGAAGAAGTGGTTGAAAGCGTTAAAAAATTGTTAAGTGAGGTGGAATAATGGTAGTATTCAAAAAACCCAAGTCCTTAACGGACGTTCCTTTACACTATTGTCCTGGTTGCACCCACGGTATTATTCACCGTTTGGTTGCAGAAGCTATTGACGAACTCGGAATCGAAGGCAAGACGGTTGGCGTAGCCCCCGTAGGCTGTTCGGTTATGGCATACGATTACTTTACTTGCGACATGGTAGAAGCCGCTCACGGTAGAGCGCCTGCCGTTGCTACAGGCTTAAAGAGATGTATGCCCGACAACGTTATATTTACCTATCAAGGCGACGGCGACCTTGCTTCTATCGGTATGGCAGAAACAGTTCACGCAGCTACGAGAAACGAAAATATAACCATAATCTTCGTTAATAACGCTATTTACGGCATGACGGGCGGTCAAATGGCTCCAACTTCTCTTCCTGGTCAAGTTACCCAAACTTCTCCTTACGGCAGAGACGTTAACACCGTTGGTCTTCCTATCAGAGTTAGCGAAATGCTTTCTGCACTCGACGCTCCTTACTATATCGAGCGCGTTGCAGTAAACAACGTTAAAAACGTTAAAAACGCTAAAAAGGCAATTCTCAAAGCGTTCAAAAACCAAGTAGAAAAGAAAGGCTTCTCTTTAATTGAAGTTGTTTCCACTTGTCCTACTAACTGGGGTTTAACTCCTGAAAAGGCTCTTCAATGGGTAGACGAAAAGATGATACCTTACTATCCTTTGGGCGTTTATAAGGACAGAGGCGCTGAAGCAAAGGAGGAAAAGTAATATGACTACTCAAGTTTTAATTGCAGGCTTTGGCGGACAAGGTGTTCTCTTTGCAGGAAAGTGCTTAGCATACGAAGGCTTGTATGAAAACAAGCAAGTAAGTTGGCTTCCTTCTTACGGTCCTGAAATGCGCGGTGGCACGGCAAACTGTAGCGTTATTTTAAGCGATGAACCCGTTGGCTCTCCTATCGTAAATAACCCTGACGTGCTTATCGTAATGAATCTTCCTTCACTCGATAAATACGAAAACGCAACCGTTAAAGGTGGTAAGATTTTCGTTGATAGCACGCTTATCGCAAGGAAGGTTGAAAGGGCAGACGTAGACGCTTTCTACATTCCTGCAACCAAAATCGCGCAAGAACTTGGAATCCCCACTCTTGCAAACATGGTTATCGTAGGTAAAATGATTAAAGAGACGGGCATCGTTACTTTTGAAAACGCTTGCGAAGCTATGAAAAAGGTAGTTTCGGCACGTCACCAAGACTTGCTCGACGCTAACATAAAAGCCCTTAACGCAGGCTATAACTACGCAGAATAACAAGTATCCCGACTACGGTCGGGATATTCGTGCATAAATAGTTTAGGAGAAAAACTATGAAAAAAAGAATAGAAACTATATGTGTTCAAGGCGGATATACCCCTAAAAACGGCGAACCAAGACAAATCCCCATTTATCAAAGCACTACGTTCAAATACGATACGAGTGAAGATATGGGTAAACTTTTTGACTTAGAAGCAAGCGGATACTTTTATACCCGTTTACAAAACCCCACCAACGATTTAGTTGCGGCAAGACTTACACAGCTTGAAGGTGGCACGGCAGGTATGCTCACTTCTTCTGGTCAAGCGGCAAACTTCTTTGCAATATTTAACATCGCAACGGCAGGCGACCACGTTGTATCTTCTGCGTCTATTTACGGCGGAACTTACAACTTGTTCAACGTTACTATGAGAAAGATGGGCATTGAGTTTACCTTTGTTAGCCCCGACGCTACCGAAGAAGAAATTCAAGCGGCTTTCCGTCCAAACACCAAAGCGTTGTTTGGCGAAACCATAGCAAACCCCGCTTGCACAGTTTTGGATATTGAAATGTATGCAAAAATTGCACACAAAAACGGTGTTCCACTAATCATCGACAACACTTTTGCAACGCCTATAAATTGTAGACCTATCGAGTGGGGCGCAGACATCGTAACTCACTCTACCACAAAGTATATTGACGGACACGGCTCAGGCGTTGGCGGTGCTATCATTGACGGCGGTAAATTCGATTGGAATAAGTATGCAGATAAATTCCCAGGTTTAACCACTCCCGACGATAGTTATCACGGTGTAACCTATACCGAAAGATTCGGTTTAGAAGGCGCGTTTATCACAAAGGCAACCGCACAACTTATGAGAGACTTTGGCTCTATCCAATCTCCACAAAACGCATACTACGTAAACCTTGGTTTAGAAAGTTTGCACGTTCGTATGAAGCGCCATTGCGAAAATGGTCAAGCCGTTGCAGAGTTCTTAAATAATCACCCAAAGGTAGAATGGGTGCATTACTGTGGACTTAAAACGGATAAATACTACGAATTAGGTCAAAAATATTTACCAAACGGCAGTTGTGGTGTTCTTGCTTTCTCTGTTAAGGGCGGAAGAAAAGAAGCCGAAACAGTTATGAAAAACTTAAAGGTTGCAGCAATTGAAACCCACGTTGCAGATGCAAGAACTTGTTGCTTGCACCCTGCAAACGCAACTCACCGTCAACTCACCGATGAACAGTTAGCACAAGCAGGCATTTCGCCAACGCTCATTAGATACTCTTGTGGTATAGAAAACGCACAGGATTTGATTGAAGACTTGGCGCAAGCTTTAGAAAACGTTTGATAAGCATCGTGTGGCGTCGTTAACTGATTCGCCAAAACAACCTCAATGACCAACAAGGTCTATTTCGTCTGTTTTGGCTCTCGAGCCTATCCACACTCGCTTCTGAAACGTTTTACACCGTTTGATAAGCGTCGAATAACTGCGTTTCTGTTCTGCGCGCTTGACCTTGATGACCAGACGGTCTATCAATTCCAATCGCTTGAACGAGCCTTGTTCTTCTCGCTTCTGAAACGTTTTAATAATCAAATATAACAAAAAAGGAGGTAGCAGTATGCCCATTATAGTTCCAAAAGACATTCCCGCATCAAAAATACTTAAATCGGAGAATATCTTTGTAATGAACGAAGTTCGCGCTGAAAAGCAAGACATTCGTCCGTTAGAAATTGCAATCTTAAACTTAATGCCAACAAAAGAAGTAACGGAGACGCAGATAATGCGCTTACTATCCAACTCTCCTTTACAAGTTAACATCACGCTTATAAGCACCGAAAGTTACGTAGGGAAGAATACTTCCTTAGAACACTTAAACAGGTTTTATAAGTCTTTTTCTGATATTAAAAACAGAAAGTTTGACGGTATGATTATCACGGGCGCACCCGTTGAAAACGTTGAGTTTACCGACGTTAAATATTGGAAAGAACTTCAAGCCATTTTCGATTATGCTAAGACCAACGTAACGAGCACTTTGTTTATTTGTTGGGGCGCTCAAGCGGGACTTTACCACTATTATGGTATTGAAAAACATCCGCTTCCCGAAAAGTTGTTTGGTGTGTTTAAGCATAAAAAACTTGTTAACTACGACAAACTTCTCAAAGGCACAGACGATAGATTTTTTATGCCACACTCTCGCCACAGCACAGTTTATATCGAAGATATAAAAAAGTGCAAAGATTTGGTGTTGCTCGCAACGAGTAAAGAAGCAGGGGCTGCGATAATTCGCAGTAAAGACGATAAGTTCATATTTATAACGGGACACGCAGAATACGATAGAGAAACGTTAGAACTCGAATATCTTCGTGATATCAACAAGGGATTAAACGTTCCTGTTCCCGTAAATTACTACGTGAACGATAAACCTGGCGAAATCAAAATGAGTTGGGTTTCCACCGCAAACGTTATATATATGAATTGGCTTAACCACTACGTATATCAAGCAACCCCATACGAAATTGACGAAATTTAATAAACTATAAATTAAAACTCCCGATAAGCATTTGCTTATCGGGAGTTTTTTGTTTTAAACGTTTACGCGGTCTTATCTAATGACTGAGATTGTTGATTTTCTTGTTTCTTTTGCGCACGCGCTTTTTTGACTACAGGGGATAGGTAGTATGCAATCATGAGAGATGCCGATGCAATAAACCAACCTTCGGGGAAAACGAGAGCGATTGGTAACAAATTGCCGGGGAAAACTTTGGACACGATAAATAGCATAACTTGTCTAAAACCTACGAAGCTTGCAAGCATAATAAACATAGGCGTTTTGGATTTATTCATACCGCGAAGCGCCCCTGCGTAGTTCTGGTTAAGCGCCATTAAAAAGTAAAAAGGAACGACTGTTTGCGAGAAGAAAACCGCTTTATCTAACACTTCGCTTTCGCTTGTAAACGCGCTTGAAAGTTGACGGGCAAAGACGTAAAACAAAACGGACATGACGGCGGTAACTACAACTGATGATAGCAAAGCAATATTTTGTCCTTTATGCGCCCTTTTGTAATTTCCTGCGCCAAAGTTTTGACCAACAAAAGTCGTTGTAGCAAGCGCAAAGGCTTGTGCAGGAACGACTATAAAATGGTCTAATTTAAGGTGTATAGAATACCCACTCATAACGTCCGTTCCGTAAGCGTTAATGTAAGAGTGAACGAACACGTTTGAAAGGGAAGTAATAGCCATTTGGAAACCACCGGGGAGTCCGAGTGCCAAAATCTTTTTAAGCATAGGCTTGTCAATGGTGATTTTTTTGAGATTGATTTTGTAGTCAGCTTTTGTTTTTAATAAAGCCACAAACGCCATAATGGCTGAAATAAACTGAGAGATTATGGTTGCAACACCTGCACCGAGCGCACCCCAATGGAAGACTGCAACGAACAAAAGGTCTAAACCAATATTAAGCACCGAACTTATTATAAGGAATATAAGCGGACGCTGACTGTCGCCAACCGCACGCATAATGCCCGTAAGCATGTTATACATTACAAGACCTGAAATCCCAGCAAAATAAACCATAAGGTATTCAAAGGCTGGTTGCATAACGTCCGACGGGGTATTGAGAAGCATTAGCATAGGCTTTGAAAGTGAACAACCTATAACCGTCATTATGACGCAGAGTATCATCGACAAGGAAAACGAAGTTGAAACCGACCTTTCTACGCCATCTTTATCGTGATTGCCAAAGTATTGGGAAACGACGACGCCTGCGCCTGTCGCAAGTCCCGAACAAAAGCCAACCAAGGTATTGATAATAGTGGTCGTTCCGCCAACCGCGGCAAGCGCTTGCTTGCCTGCGAACTGCCCAACGATTATCATATCGACGGTGTTATATAGTTGTTGGAAAAGAAGACCGACTGCCATGGGGATAGCAAATGCTAAGATTTGTTTAAAAATATTGCCTTGCGTCATGTCAACGTCTTTTTTTCTCATCAAAACAGCCATGTTGTAACTCCCTATCTTTATAAATAAATTATATATCTTTAAAAATAAAAACACAACTAATTGCGCGTTCAAAAACAACGAAACTTTTTCGTAAAAACTTTTTTAATTTTGCTGTCATAAGGTAATTGACTAAAAATAAAGGGGTGTTACAATGCGGTTGAATTGGGGGCGGTATGCGAGAGATTGTTGAAAGGCTATTACGAATAGAGAAAGAGCAGAGCGTTCGCAAAAAGAATAACAAAGTTCTCTACTATAACGTGGGCGAAAAAGTTCATAAAAAGCAGTTGGCTTTTCATAAATGCCAAAAGAAAAACCGATGGGTTTTCGGCGGTAATAGAAGTGGAAAAACCGAGTGCGGAGCGGTGGAGACGGTGTATATGGCAAGGGGAATACATCCGTATAGAAAAAACAAAGACAACGTGTTCGGGTGGGTGGTATCCCTTTCCCAACAGGTTCAAAGAGACGTTGCTCAGCAAAAGGTTTTGTCATATTTAAGCCCTGAATGGATAGAAGACGTAACCATGCTATCAGGAAAAAAAGACAGCCTTAAATACGGCGTAATCGACCAAATAAGAGTAAAAAACGTGTTTGGTGGAATCAGCGTTATAGGGTTTAAGTCTTGCGACCAGGGTAGAGAAAAATTTCAAGGAAGTTCACTTGACTTTGTATGGTTTGACGAAGAACCGCCCAAGGATATTTACGACGAATGTCGAATGCGTGTTTTGGATAGGCGAGGAGACATTTTCGGAACGATGACTCCACTTAAAGGACTTACCTTTATATACGAAGAAATATTCCTAAACAAGAGCAATTCACCTGAAATTTGGTGCGAGTTTATGGAATGGGCGGACAACCCCTTTTTGGACGGCGGAGAAGTTGACCTTTTGACTCAAACGCTATCTAACGACGTGTTAGAAAGTCGAAGATACGGTAGGTTTAAGAGTAATACGGGGTTAGTTTACTTTGAGTTTGACGAAAACTTGCACGTTATCGATCCCTTTCCTATACCCCCAGAGTGGCAAGACACAATATCTATCGACCCGGGGCTTAATAACCCCTTGTCGGCGCATTGGTATTGCGTGGACTACGACGGAACGGTATACGTTGTCGCGGAGCATTTTGAAGCGGGTAAAGACGTTACCTATCATTCGGAAAGAATAAAGCAAATAAGCAATTCCATCGGGTGGAAAAAAGATAGCAAGGGAAGAATTTCCGCTCTTATAGACT
The DNA here is from genome assembly GCA_017501885.1 of Clostridia bacterium. Taxonomy (GTDB): domain Bacteria; phylum Bacillota; class Clostridia; order Christensenellales; family Borkfalkiaceae; genus UBA1259. The sequence continues at coordinate 42,904 of JAFVWA010000254.1, forward strand.
CGGCTGCAAATCAAAAGACTTTAGCATCATCAAAGAGTGTAACCGAGTTGTTTTGGGAATGCGATATTGCCGTTTCGCCAAACGTAAACAAGGATATGTTTGCAGGCATTCAAAGGGTAAAGCAATACTTAAAACCCATAAACGGAAAGCCGAAAATTTACATATTTAAAAGTTGCGTAAACCTAATAAGGGAACTAAAAAGTTATTGGTGGGGCGAGGGTGACAACCCCAAAAAAGTAGACGACCACTCTTTGGACGAACTTCGCTACTACCTAATGAAAAAGCCAAGTCTAACTCCTTTGAAACCGCAAAAAACCCCCATTCAAAAAGATAAGGAAAGGCTTTTTAAGAAAATACTTAATGAAAGGAAAAAATAAAAAACAAGGCTTAAACGAGCAAGAAATAAAATTGGCGCTCGCTAAAAAAGCGCTCGGCTACGACGCTACAGAAGTGGTGGAAGAATACGTTTTAAGTGAACAAGGAGAAGTTCAACTCACCAAGAGAAAAGTAACGACAAAAAGCGTTCCGCCCGACGTTTCAGCTCTTAAAGTTCTAATGGAAGGTCACGAAAAGGATATTTCCGAGTGGACGGACGAACAGTTAGAAAAAGAAAAACAGCGCCTACTTAAAATGCTTGATGAAAGCCAAAAAGGAGAACAATAAAGTTGCAAAACAAAGCAAAGCGCACCTTGAAATCTAAAAGGAGCGAAGAACAGAAGTTCGTGGAAGAAATCGTTAATCAAACACAGCAAGATTTTGAAGCGAGAAGACAGCAAAGATTGGCTCTTGAACGCCAATGGGAACTCAACGTCAACTTCTTGACGGGCAACCAATATTGCGACGTTAACGGTAGGGGAGAAATTTACGAGCAAGACAAAAGATTCTTTTGGCAAACTCATAGAGTTTTTAACCACATAGCGCCCGTTGTGGAAACAAGGCTTGCCAAGTTTTCAAGAATAACGCCAACGGTGTTCGTTCATCCGCGTTCAGACGACGACAAGCAAGTGGAAAACGCCCTTGCTGCGGAGAAGTTTATAGAAGGCGTTTTTAAGCGCAACGACTTAGAAAAAGTCGTTCGCAAGGTAACCACGTGGAGTGAGTGTTGCGGAACGGGTTTTTATAAAATCGTTTGGGATAACTCAGCAGGAAGCATAGTCGGAGAGTTGGATGGACAAGACGTATATGAAGGGGATGTTAAAATATTAGCCGTTTCCCCCTTTGAAATTTTCCCCGATAACTTGTTTACCGAAGACATGCAAAACTGTTCAAGTATAATCCACGCAAGGGCAATGCCCGTTAAGGCGGTTAAGGAAAAATACGGCGTAGCAGTTGCAGGCGAAGACGTTGGCGTTTTTGACTTAACTGAGTCTGGTAAGATGAGTTTCAATCAAGAAACTAATACAGCCGTCCTAAAAGACAGCGTAGTGGTTATTGAAAAATACGTTAAGCCTACCGAAGAATGTCCGCTTGGGAAACTTATAACGGTAGCAGGCGGAAAACTTCTTTATTACGGAGATATGCCATACGTCAACGGGGAAAACGGACAGAGAATTTATCCCTTTGTAAAACAGGAAAGTTTGGTAACCCCAGGAAGCTTTTTCGGTATGAGTATAATCGAAAGACTTATCCCCGTTCAGCGCGCGTATAACGCCGTTAAGAACAGAAAACACGAGTTCTTAAACAGACTTTCGACGGGGGTTATGACGGTGGAAGACGGCTCAATCGATACTGACGATTTAGCCGAAGAAGGCTTGTCACCAGGCAAGGTTTTGGTTTACAGACAAGGTAGTCAACCACCCGAAATGATGAACGACAGTTCACTTCCTTCCGACTTTAACGAGGAAGAAGAAAAACTGCTTTCAGAGTTTATAGTAATAAGCGGTGTTCCCGACATATCTTCAACCACGACCAATACTAATCTAAGAAGCGGTTCGGCACTCGAACTTCTCGTTGAACAAGACAACGAAAGGCTTATGTATTCTGCGGAAAACGTTAGAAACAGTTTCTTGAAAATTGCTTGCCAAACGGTTAAACTCTACGTTCAGCACCTGAGCGGAATACGTGCGGTAAAGTATTTGGACGAAAACGAAAAGACTAAAATAGTATACTTGGACAAAAACACTCTCGACTTAGGCGAGCCCTATCTTGACGGGGAAAACGAACTTTTAACTTCGGGAAGTCAAAAGAGAGAAATGCTGTTTAGACTTTACGAAAGCGGACTGCTATCCGACGAGCAAGGCGAACTTCGTCCGTCGATAAAGGAAAAGTTACTAAACCTTTTGGGATACAAAGATTTAGATTATCGCAAAGGACTTTCACGCTTGCAAGAAGAAAAGGCTAAAGAAGAAAACGAAATAATAAGAAAACACGGTTTAGACGTTGAAGAAATTGACGACGACGCCATTCACGTAGACGAACACACGAGATATATTTTAAGCGAATACAAGTCGCTTAAAAAGGAAGAAAAACAAAGGCTTTTAGCGCACGTTTCGGCGCATAAAAACAGAAACGCAAACAAAGAAAAGATAATGGGAGAATAAGAAATGAATCAAACTGAAAATGAACAAACTTTGACTATTGAAGCGCACACCGCAGAGGCGGAAAATCAAGACGTAGGCGAAGTAAAGGAAAAAGTCTCATTTGGGAAATTCAAAGACGTAGAATCGCTTATTCACGCGTATAACTCTTTACAATCTGAATTTACCAAACGCTGTCAGAGAATTAAAGAGTTAGAGGGCGAAGCAAAAGCGGTTGACAAAGCAGTTGCTCCAACCGTAGAAGCTTCGGAGGAAAACGCCACGGCTCAAGGTTTAACCGAAGAAGAAAAAGCAAAAGTTCTTAAAGACTACCTTAAAAGCGTGGTTGAATCAAAACAAAAGGCAATCGTCCTTGACGGTTCGGGTTCAGGTGTAAAAACGCCCGTTCCCAAGCCAAAAACCATTGCGGAAGCAGGCGCTCTCGCAAAGGAAATCATAAATTCTTCACAGTCAAAAGACTAATTGTGAAAAAACATAAAGCATTAAAAATAAACGGAGAAACATTATAAATGGCAGTAACATTATCCAGCGCGGACAACGCGTTAAAATCATTATACTTAGACGTAGTTAGCGAACAACTTAACCAAAACGTAAACCCTTTGCTTGCAAAGATTAAGCAATCAACCAACGACGTATGGGGCAAGGAAGTAAGAAAACTTGCTATTTACGGAATGAACGGCGGAATTGGCGCAGGCACTGAAGACGGCGACCTCCCAAGTGCAACGGGCAACAACTATGGTCAGTTCGTAACCACCTTAAAAAACCTTTACGGAACTATCGAAATTTCCGACAAGGCAATCAGAGCTTCTGAAAACAACTCAGGCGCATTCGTAAACCTTCTCAACGCTGAAATGGAAGGCTTAATCAAGTCAAGTTCTTTCAACTTTGGCAGAATGCTTTTTGGCGACGGCTCAGGTAAAATTGGCGAAGTAGTTAGCGTAGTAGACGGCGTTATCACTCTTGACACCGTTCAAAACCTTATCGAAGGCATGGTTGTAGATTTTAGAGATAAAGACGGCAACGAAATCGCAGGCGCTACAAGCAGAAGAATTATCAAAGTAGACAGAGCAAAGAAAGAAGTTATGGTAAGCGGAGTGGCTATTACTTCATCTACCGTAACGGCATCAAGCATCATGACCGTTCAAGGCTCTTTTAACAACGAAATCACGGGTATCAAAGCAATCTTTGACAAGAACGTTAAATCTCTTTACGGCTTAGACAAAGAAACCAACTCTTGGCTCAATCCTTACGTTTTAGAAAACGCAGGAGAAATTAGCGAAAGCATGCTTCAAACGGCGCTTGATACTATCGAAGAAAACAGCGGCAGCGCGGTTAACTTCATCGTTTGTTCTTGGGGTGTAAGAAGGGCGCTTCAAAAACTTTTCTCTGAAAACAAGAGAAACGTAGACGTATTAGACCTTGCTGGCGGATTTAAGGCAATGAGTTACAACGGTATTCCTATCGTTGCAGATAGATTCTGTCCAGAAGGAACTATGTATATGTTAAACACCGAAGACTTTACCTTGCATCAACTTTGCGATTGGCAATGGCTTAGTGGTGACGACGGAAAAATTCTCCGTCAAGTAGCAGGCAAGCCAGTTTACACCGCAACGCTCGTTAAGTATGCAGACTTAATTTGTGCACGTCCAAACGGACAAGGAATGATTTCGGGCATAACCGAAGCGTAAAACTAAGCGCGCCGAGAGAAACTTCTCGGCGCGCCTTTTTAAAAGGAGGTAACCATGTATTTAAATCAAATCGTTCTAATAGCGGCGACCATTCTAAACCTTAACAACGTCGTTAAATATATTGAAAATAAAACGGTTAGCGGTAAAGCGCTCGAAGAAGTCGATAAACTAACGAGGCTCACTAACCTTGTCATAAGTGAACTTGCCGTTATGGAGATTTATATTATACGTTCGCAAGCAAGGTCGGTTTCAAACGGGACAATTGTTTACACCGCATTAAGAGCAAAGCCTATAAAGATTTTTGGGGTATATGACGATGAAGGCAACGAATATGAGTTTACAGCGTATCCTGAGTATATAAAAACTGACAATAGAGTTACTAATATAACTTACGCCTATGCTTGCAACGAAGGACTCGACGAAAAAATCACGTTTAGCGATTACCGCATTACGCCCGACTTGATTGCACTTGGCGTTGCTGCAGAGTATTTACTCACGTTAAACGATTTTGAAGGGGCAATCAAATGGCATGAAAAGTTTACCGAAGGTCTTTGCGCGCTTAAAACCCCAAAAGCCGTTGAACAAACTTCCGAGCCAAAAAACGTAACCATTAAAGAAAGGAGTTTTATATGACGGCAACAACAAAAACGTCTTTAACAAAACACGTTTACAAAATAGACTTTGAAAACTTAATGGATAAAAGCAACAATCTTATTTGTGACCATAATAGTTTAACCTTATGTAAAGCATTTGCAAAAACGGGGAATTTTACCGCCGACTTTGCAGATATGGTTATGAACGTTTATAAGGTTGAAGGAAGAACCTTCTTTTATATGTCGTCAAATTCTGTTTGTGAGTTTAAGAACAAGCAGACGTATAATATATCAAAGGCTGCATTTAACCCCGCGCCAGAACTCATAGGTGTTCCGTATAAAGGGGAAAGACAGGTTTTGGCAGTTTCTAATAAAACGGTTGAAATTTTAGGCATCGAAAAAAAGACGCTAACCGAAAGTTACGGAAAGTATTTAACCATTTGTAACAACGTATTATTTTGTGCTAAGGACAATTGTTTATACTTTACTGCGCCCATGAAAGATGACGGTGGGATAGAAAACGTTGAACTTAAAAACTTTATAACTTTGCCACCTCAGTCGGGAAATATTAAAGGGCTTTACACTTTTGGTAAAAAACTTTACGTCGTTTGTCAGCGTCATATATACCATTTAACCGTTACGGGAAAGCCTTTAGAGTATGAGCTAAAACAAGAAAGCCTTTTAGAGTTAAACGTTTTAGAAAACACCGTCCTTGGCAATGGCGACACCTTTTATTTTGTATCAGACAAGAATTTGTGCGAGTTTAACGGAAAGACCTTAAAGAAATATGACTTTTTAGAAGAAGAAATAAACTCTTTCGAGTTTTGTGGGATAGCCGACGGCTGTTACTTAATACAATACTATAACCAAGAACAATATTTATTAAGGGGTTTTGATTTTTCTAAGAGTCTACCGTTTTATACATACACCATGCATTGCTTTTCAAAATACGGAGGACTTGGGATAGACGATACGTATTCTTTGGCGCTTTTTCAAAAACAAATAAACGCGGGGCATTTTGTTAACTATTATAGCAAAAAGTTTAATATGGAAAGTGGTAAAAGAAAGAGAATAATCGAGATAGAGGGTTTTTCTGCTGGTAGCATAAAGCTGTATATAAAAGGTGATTTTGGGCTTGAAAGCGTCTTTATAGAAGGTGCAACTACACAAAAACTAAACGTTATCTCAAAAGACTTTTTAGTATATTTTTCTTGTGTTACCGGAATGCTTCCGCTGACCGACTTAAAAGTAAAATACCAAGTATTGGGGGAATAAAGAATGCAATTTACATTACCGACGACCAAAGAACAAATGTATGAAACACTCGGGGAAATATTCTATTATTACCGAATAAAGCGCGAAGGTTGGGAAGGTGTAGAACTTTTACCGTTAACGCTTAATCGAATAGAATTTACGCCCTTATCTGAGAACGATATCAAGCAAAGGATAGATAAATATATCGCGCCAGAAATATCCATGCAAAAACGCCAAGAAATGCAAGCGGTAGAAAAAGAAATTTCGAGTTTGCAAACTCAAAAGATAAACCTTAGCGTAGCAAATGAAGAACAAAAGTTGTTGATATCAAAAGAATACGAACTTCAAAGTTCGGTGCTAATGCAGGACGCTTTATCTCGCGGAACAGCGCAGTCGACCATTATAACTAAGGCGTTAGAAGAACTTCAAAGTGATAAAGCGGAAAAAATAGAAGAACTTAGCCAAAGTTACGCTACAAAGATTAGCGAGATAGACGGAAGAATTACCGCGTTAAACCAAAAACTAACTGATATAGAAAATTTCTATTCAGCGTATCGCGACCAACTGTTTAATTCCAAACTTCAACAGGGTATTGACGAGCAAGAAAAGTTTGGAATAGATGTTCTAAAATACAATAACGGCATAGAAGAAAGAGAAGTTAAGCACGCCAACTCAGTTTTGAGTAGAAGTGCCGAACTTGAATTAAAGTTTAGAGAACTTAACCAAGAATTCTATACCAAAGACCAACTTGTGGAAATGGGGTATTACGAAGACGTTATCGCTTGTGTTTGCGCATACTACGATACTCTCGATGCGTTGACCGCTTATCAACAGTTTTCGGCTGATAAGAAAGTCCCAATTTACTTAGACGACTACTATATAAATATTTTATACATTTATCGTTCACGCGCAGGTCAATAAGTTTTAGCGCGGGCTAACTTAATTTTAAGTAGCCCGCGCTTTTTTACTGCTTTACAATTTTCATTATGTGTGCTAAAATATATCGAAGGTGATAAGTATGTCCAAACAAGTAAGTATAGGAAAAGTAAATATCGGTGGTGGCAACCCCATAGCAATTCAGTCTATGGCAACCTTCAAGATTTCAGATACTCAAAGAGCGGTGGAAGAAATCAAAAGGCTAAAAGCCGTGGGGTGTGATATTATGCGTTTCTCGGTATCTGACGAGCAAGACGCAAACGCTTTTAGCGTAATAAAGAAACAGGTAGATACTCCGCTTGTTGCAGACATTCATTTTGACTATAAACTCGCGCTAAAATCAATTGACGGCGGTGCGGATAAAATAAGAATAAACCCCGGTAATATCGGTGGGGAAGACAAGGTGGAACAAGTTGCCAAAGCGTTAAGGGCAAACAAAATTCCCGTTCGCGTTGGCTCTAATACGGGCAGTATCGAAAAAGAGTTTTTAACTAAATATGGCAAAAACGAAGTTTCTTTAGGGGAAAGTGCCCTTAAAAAAGTTGCGCTCTTAGAGAAATTCGGTGTAGAAGACATAGTTATCTCAGTTAAAGCGTCAGACGTGCGCCTGATGGTAAAAGCCTACGAATACGTGGCTAAAAAAACTCAATATCCCTTGCACCTTGGCGTAACCGAGGCAGGCACCGAGTATTCGGGCGTTATTAAAAATTCAATAGGCATAGGCTCGCTATTGCTAAACGGAATAGGCGACACCATTAGGGTAAGTTTATCGGCTGATACAGAGCGTGAAGTAATCGCGGCAAAATCAATTTTGTCCGCCCTTGATTTGAGAAAGGACTGCGTAACACTCGTTGCATGCCCCACTTGTGGAAGGTGTGAATGGGACTGCATGCCTTTTGCAAAAAAGGTTGAAGACTACGTTAAAAACATAAATAAGCCCTTAAAAGTGGCGGTTATGGGTTGTCCTGTAAACGGACCGGGCGAAGCGGTTGACGCGGATATAGGCGTTGCAGGTTCAAAGCAACATTGCTACGTGTTTAAGAAAGGCAAGATTATTTTAAAAGTAGAAAAGGAACAAATAGAAAGCGTTTTCTTTGGTGAAATAGATAAATGTTTACAGTAAAGAGCAAGTCGGAGTTTTTATCGGACATTCGAGCATTGCATCCCAACTTAATAAACGTTAGGCTTAACTCGGTAGAAGTGGATAGGAATAAAAGAAGTATCCGCTATAATTTCATATGCGACAAAACGGTTGACGACGAGTTAAAAAACCTATTGCTAAAAGAAGCCGAAAAGATAACCCTTCCAGCGTTTAACGTGGTAACGGTAACCGTTAAAAAGATTGCGAGCGACGTAGAACTTATTTGCAACGCAATAATGAAGTTTTTAACGAGCAACTATCCGTCTATTTCGGTGTTCTTAAAGACCACCGACCTATCCTGTTCGGTAGGAGAGAGTCAAGTTCGATATAAAATCAAGTTTACCAAAGACGTTATCGAATACATTCAAAGGAACAACGTTTTCCATAAATTAAACGAGTATTTGGGAAAGAATTTCTGTTCGGAGTTTATCGGCTCTTATGAAGAAAAAGAACAGGAAGAAACCTTTTCTTTGCTTAACCAAGAAGTGTATTTAAGTCAACTTCAAAAGATAGAGCACCGCACCATAAAAGTAAAAGACGTTTGTATTATAGACGATTTACATTTGGGCGATTTGGCAATATATTTAGAAGACGTTACTACCTATGGCACTTACGTCGTTTGCGGAAAGGTTATTGACGTTGTTGAAAGGGAAACTAAAAAGGGTAAACCCATGTTCGTGTTTAAGATAAACGACACGACGGGGGAAATTCGCGGAGGATACTTTACTAAAAAAGCCACTTACCAAAAAATCCGCGAAATAAAGGCGGGCGATAGCATTATTGCAAGACTTACCTTTGGCGAATACAACGGAAATGATTCGTATACCTTTAACCAAATAAACCGTTGCACTTTCCCAGATAACTTTGAGAAAAAAGAAAAATTCAAAAAGAGCGCGCCTGCGCAGTATTCTTTGATTTATCCCGAACCCGCTTCAACCATAAAAGTAAGCACGGTTTTTGACGTTGAAGATGAACTTCCAAAAGAATTAACTGAAAAAACCTACGTTATTTTTGACTTAGAAACGACGGGGCTTGACGTTATGAGTAACGGCATAACCGAGATAGGCGCGGTTAAAATTGTTAACGGTAAAATTTCCGAGCAATGGACGACGCTCGTAAAACCTGACTACAACATCGACGCGGATAATTTTAAGTTAACGGGTATAAGTAACGAAATGGTTAAAGATAGCCCCAAGTTCTCACAAGTAATCCCCGATTTTATGAAGTTTATAGACGGTGCTGTTTTAGTGGGGCACAATGCTTCCACGTTCGATATAAAATTTTTGAATCGATTTGCAACCGCTGAAGACTACGAAGTAAAGAACGAACTTATAGATACTCTTGTAATGGCAAGAGGTTGTTTGCCCGAATTAAGAAAGCACGATTTAGCAACGCTTGCAGAACATTTTGGGGTAGTTTTCCATCACCATCGCGCGTTAAATGACTCATACGCTACTGCCGAGGTGTTTATTGAACTAATGAAAATAAAACATGCGAAAGAAAAAATGTAAAAAACGCTTGCAAAATACATATTTATATGTTAATATAAATATACGAAAGGATAAGACATGCTAAGATGATGAGGATGGGTTTGCGCCCATCCTCATTTTGTAAGTATAGATAGCCTTAGGCTTGGAGAATAAAAATGAAAGTAAAAGGTAGTCAAGAAATTTTAGATTTTTTATCGCCCATAGCACAAAGTGTTGGCGTGGAAATCGTAGAAGTTGAATTTAAGCAAGGCAAAAACCCTTCGCTCACTATTTTTATAGACAAGCAAGGTGGAGTTGACCTTGACACGTGCGAAAAATTTCACAGAGCGATTGACGCTCCGCTTGACGAGTTAGATCCTACATTTGGCGAAGCATATACGCTTAACGTATCGTCGCCGGGGGTAGATAGGCCATTTAAGACAGACAAGGACTTTAACAACCACATAGGGCAAATGGTAGAAGTAAAACTTTACAACTCCATTCGTGGCAAAAAGGTTATAGAAGGCGTGCTTAACTCTTACGACGGTAAGGTTATAACCGTTAAAGTTGACGAAAAAGACACTTACACCATAGACCTTAAAAACACCGTTAAGGTAAACGAGTATATAGAAATGTAAAAACCCCGAAAGGGAATAAATAGAAAAAAAGGTTTTTTAACATAAAGGAGAAAATATGATAAACCAAGATTTTTTTAACGCTCTTATCGATTTAGAAAGAGTAAAGGGAATCAGCCAAGAAGCGTTCGTTTCTGCACTTGAAGATGCGCTTGCAATCGCTTATAAAAAAGCAACGGGCGAAACGGGTGGAGTAGAAGTAAAACTTAACCCAGACAAAAAATCTATCAAACTTTACAGCGTAAAAAACGTTGTTGAAGAAGTTGTAGATCCCGATAAGGAAATTTCTTTAGAAGAAGCGCAACTTATCAAAAAGTCATACAAGGTTGGCGACGTTGTTTCTACCGAATTCAACTCAAAAGAATTTGGCAGAATCCCAGCGCAAACGGCAAAACAAGTTCTCATCCAAAAACTTCACGAAATCGAAAGAGACAATACCGTTTCTGAATTTGAAGATAAGGAAGGCGAACTCATGGCATGCACCGTTCGTCGTGTAGAAGACGGCAACGTTTACGTAGAAGTAGGCGCAAACCAAATCGAAGGCGTTTTAATTCCTAAGGACCAAGTTCCCGGAGAAAAATACGAAGTTAACCAAAAACTCAACGTATACGTTAAGAGAGTTAAAAACACGGGCAAAAACGCGCAAATCATGGTTTCAAGAACGGCTAACGGTTTAGTTAAGAGACTCTTTGAAAACGAAGTTCCTGAAATTAAGCAAGGCATCGTTTTAGTTAAGGGCGTTGCAAGAGAACCTGGTCAACGCACCAAGATAGCAATTTATAGCGAAGATCCAATGGTAGATGCACTCGGCGCATGCGTAGGTAACAAGGGCGCGAGAGTTAACGCTATCGTTGCAGAACTCGGTGGCGAAAAGATAGACATTATTCCATGGAGTGAAAACCCATTAGAATTTATTTCAAGAGCGTTATCACCTGCAAGAGTAATTAAAGTAGTTCAAACGGGCGACAACAGCGCAGTTGCAATCGTTCCCGATGATAAACTTTCACTCGCTATCGGCAGAAGCGGTCAAAACGTTCGTCTTGCCGTTCGTTTAACAGGCTGGAAAGTAGACGTGAAGAGCGAAAGCGCAGTAGTTGGTAGTGAATTTGAAGTAGTTGAAGCACAAGCTGAAGACATAGAATAATTTTTTAAGAGCGACGTAAATGGAAAAGAAAGTCCCCATTCGCACGTGTATAGTATGTAGGTCGGCATTCCCAAAAAAGGAACTAAACCGAATAGTAAAATCGGGCGAAGAAATATTCTTAGATAAAACGGGTAAGGCAAACGGCAGAGGTGCTTACGTTTGCAATAACCCCGAATGTATCAAAAAACTCAAAAAGAGCAAAGGGTTAAACCGTGTGTTTTCTTGTCAAGTAGACGATGCGGTTTACGATAAGATTGCGGAGGAATTCCTTGATAGCAAAAAGTAAAACGGCAACGTATATAGGGTTTTGCGTTCGTGCGGGTAAATGCCGAACGGGAACGAACTCTATATGCACGCTAAAAAAAGCAAACTTAATATTGCTTTGTAAGTCAGCGTCAGAAAACACAAAAAAGCAAGTGCAAAAGATTGCTAAAAAATTTAGCGCACCCATGCTTATAACCAAAGACAGGTTGCTTGAAGACTTGATTTTTAAGCCGACTGTAAAAGTTATGGCGGTTACAGACAAAGCGCTTGCAGACGCAATAATGCAAAATTTTGAGGAAGAATTTATTTGTGAGTAGGAGATTTTTATGGCAGATAATAAAGTAGTAATGCGTATAGAGAACATAAAGAAAATAAACGAAACAATTTCAAAGGGCGGATTGACGAGTTTACTCTCTGAAATTTCAAACGTAGAAAGCAAAGCTAAGGCGTTAAAAAAGAGTTTGGAAGACAAGCTCAATTTAGCAATGCAAAAAATGGCTGAAGGAAAAGCTGCGGAAGAAAAAGTAGAAGAAAAGGAAAAACAAGAGCCTATCGTTCAACCCGAAGTAAAGGCTGACGAAAAGGTTTCTGAACCTGTTATTGAAAAAGAGCCTGTGGTTAGTGAACCTACTCCCGCGCCTGCGCCTATAAAAACAGAAGATACGCAAGAACCTACAAAGGAAGAAGTAAAGGCAGAAGTAAAAGAAGAAAAGAAAGAAGAACCTGCTCCCGCACCTAAAAAGAATTCCTTTATCGTTTCAAGAGGCGTGTTCGTTCGTCAAGACGATAAGAAAAAGCCAAACGAATTCCGTCCAAAAGACAGAAACGAGTTCCGTCCTAAAAAAGAAGGCGGAGATAAACCTTTTACACCACGTCAAGGCGGTGATAAGCCTTTTGCTGGTAAAAAACCTCAAAGCACCCAAACTTACGTAGCGCCCCCTGTTATAATGAAGGAGGACAAGCGTAGTTTCTCAAAGAAAAAACAAACGGAAAAATCATTTGAAGAAAAGCACGTTATCAACAAGCGCGCGCTTGTTAGAAACAACGTTAGCATTGACGATTTTGATGAAAATAAGACGGGTTACAGAAAGTTCCGTCCTGTTAAAAAGGCAAAGGAACAACAAGAAACGCCCGTTATTAAGATTGAAAAGGCAGTTATCAATACTGAAATTATCCCATTAAAGATGCTTTCAGAAAAGATTGGTATCACGGCTGCTGAAATTACAAAAAGGCTCTTTAAAGAAGGCATTATGAAGACTATTAACGACTCTATTGACTTCGATACCGCAGCCTTTATTGCAGACGATTTAGGAATAGAACTCGAACTTAAACTCGACAAGACGGCAGAAGACGTGTTAAGTGAAGAATTTGACAGCGCTGTTGATCCTAATGAAAAGTTAGTTCGTCGTCCACCTGTCGTTACCGTTATGGGACACGTTGACCACGGTAAAACTTCGCTTCTCGACAGAATTAGAAAGACTAACGTTACCGAAGGCGAAGCAGGTGGTATAACTCAACACATCGGTGCATATCAAGTAAGTTTAAAGGGTGAAACCATTACTTTCTTAGATACCCCAGGTCACGCAGCGTTTACGTCTATGCGTGCTCGTGGTGCGCAAGCAACCGACATCGCAATTTTAGTAGTTGCAGCAGACGACGGTATAATGCCACAAACGATTGAAGCAATTAACCACGCGAAAGCGGCTGACGTTCCCGTTATCGTTGCAGTAAACAAAATGGATAAACCCGAAGCAAACATTGATAGGGTTAAGACAGGCTTAACTGAAAACGGTTTACTTCCCGAAGAATGGGGTGGAGATGCCATCGTTTGTCCTGTATCAGCAAAGACGGGCATGGGTATTGAAGACCTTTTAGAAAACATCAACCTTGTAGCAGAACTCAAAGACCTTAAAGCAAACCCCGATAGAAAGGCAAAGGGCGTTGTTATTGAAGCAAAACTCGACCAAAGCAAAGGTCCGATTGCTACTATACTCGTTCAAAACGGAACGTTACGTGTTGGCGATAACATAATCGTTGGCACGGTTACTGGTAAGATAAGAGCAATGACCGACGATAAGGGAAGACGCGTTGCATCAGCAGGTCCATCAACTCCCGTATCTATCATGGGCTTAGATGAAGTTCCAGACGCAGGCGACGTTCTATACGCGGGCGAAGCAGACAAACTTATCAAATTAGTTGCTGAAGAAAGAAGAAACAAAGAAAGAGAAAATATGATAAAAGCGTCGCAAATGGTTACTCTTGACGACGTATTTAATAAGATTGCCGAAGGCGAAATGAAAGTTCTTAACATGATTGTTAAAGCAGACGTTCAAGGCTCTGTTGAAGCAGTTAAGCAGTCAATGGAAAAACTTTCTAACGAACAAGTTCGCGTTCAAGTAATCCACGCAGCAGTTGGTGCGATTAAAGAATCGGATATTATGCTTGCTGAATCTTCAAAGGCAATCATAATCGGATTTAACGTTCGTCCCGACTCTAACGCAAAACAAATTGCAGAAAGAAGCGGTGTAGATATCAAACTTTATAGAATTATCTACGAAGCTATTGAAGACGTTGAAAAGGCACTCAAAGGTATGCTTGCTCCTAAGATTAGCGAAGTTTACCTTGGTAAAGCCGAAGTTAGAGAAGTGTTCAAGATTTCAGGTGTTGGTCAAGTTGCAGGTTCATACGTTACCGACGGTAAGATTTTACGTAGCGGAAAACTTCGCATTTACCGTGACGACGTTATGATTTGTGAAGGAAACGTTCTCCAACTCAAGCGCTTCAAAGACGACGTTAAGGAAGTTGCGCAAGGCTTTGAATGTGGTATTAGTATCGAGAAGTTTAACGACATCAAGGTTGGCGACTTTATCGAATGTTATCAAATAGAAGAAACGAGAGAGTAGTATGAATAAAAATACCGGCAAAATTCCACGTAGCCAAAGAATGAACAGCGAACTTCAAAAGGACGTTTACGAAGTTATAAGTAGAAAACTTAAAAACCCTTTGATAACTCAAATGTTCTCCATAGTAAAGGTATCAGTAAGCAAGGACCTTGCTCACGCTGATATTTATCTAAGCGTTTATTCTACTGACGAAAACAAGAAAATGGAAACGTTTAACGCTATCAAAAACGACGCTAAACGTATAAGATACGAACTTGCAAAATCAAGTAGGGCAAGAACTGTTCCCGAACTTCACTTTTTCTTAGACGGCTCTATGGAATACGGCGACAAAATGGATAAACTGTTTATTCAAATCGCCAAAGGAGAAAAAGTTGACTAGTCTTAAAGACTTAGCAAAAAACCTACGTGGTGAATCACTCGTAGCAATAATTTGTCACATCAGACCTGACGGAGACGCGCTCGGGTCTGCTGTCGCTTTAAAAAATGCTCTAAGCGAAATAGGTGTTACCGCCCACGCGTTTTGTGACGATACCGTTCCCGAAAAGTTCGATTTTATTATTAGAAGTGAAGACATTTTAAACACACCCTTAAAGGAAAACTATTCGGCGCTCATAGCGGTAGACTGTGCGGACGTTTCACGACTTGGCGAATACGCAAACGATTTTTTGTCGCATAAAAACACCTTTAATATAGACCATCACTTATCAAATAATAGTTATGCAAAGTATAACTACGTTATTGAAAACCCGTCGAACGCGCTCAATATCTTCGATATTATAAAAGAACTTGGCGCACCAATATCAGTAAAGACTGCAAACCTTTTACAAATGGGAATAATGACAGATACGGGCAACTTTACTCACCAAGACGTGGGAAGTAGAGCGCATATCGTAACGGCAGAACTCATTGAAAAGGGCGCAAATCTCAACGAGATTTACTTTAATACATTTAAAAGACAAACTAAGGCAAGGGCAAAGGTCTTTGGTATAGTAATGGGAAAACTTCGTTACTTTCATAACGATAGACTTTGCATAGCCACGGTGTTTGAAAAAGATATGGCTGACGCAGGCATGCACCCTTCTGAAACTGAAGGCTTCGTTGATTTCATAATGGGAATAGACGGAGTTGAAGTGGGCGCTTGCGTTATGGAAATGGGCAAGGATAAATATAAAATCAGTCTAAGAAGCAAGGGCGTGAACGTAAACGCCGTTGCATCGAGTTTTGGTGGTGGCGGACATTTCCTTGCAAGCGGTTGCCAAATAAATAGCGAATACGAAGACGTTATTGATAAACTTAGTTTTGCCGTAAGTAGAGAACTTATTGACTAACATGAAAGGATTTATAAACTTAATTAAACCCGAAGGCATGAGTTCAGCTTACGCCGTATCGGTTGTGAAAAAGAAATTACATGTTCCATGTGGTCATATGGGCACGTTAGACCCTATGGCAAGTGGCGTTCTGCCTGTTGGTATAGGCAAAACGTCGAGAATGTTCGACTATCTTTTAGATAAAACAAAGACGTATATAGCGGAGTTTGAGTTCGGATTTACCACGGATACGCTCGATATAACAGGGCAAGTGGTTGAAAAAACAAACGTTGTTCCAACCGAGAAGCAAATACTTGAAGCGCTCCCAAAATTCATTGGAGAAATTGACCAAGTTCCCCCAAAATATTCGGCAAAGTGTATAGACGGTAAACGCGGATATCAACTTGCAAGACAGGGCGTTGAGTTTGAATTAAAGCCAAAAAAAGTAAAGGTGCTCGACTTAAAACTTAACGGCAAGACAGGGAAAAATAAGTATTCGTTTACAATAAAATGCCAAGGCGGAACGTATATCCGTTCACTTGCAAGAGACATTGCTTTTGAATGCAATTCGCTTGGCGTTATGACGAGTTTGGTGCGTGCGGAAAGTGGAATATTTAATCTTGAAAACGGCGTAGACGTGGAAAAGTTTAAGTGTTGCGAAAATCCAGAGAGTTACCTAATTGATTCAGACCTTGCGGTAAACTTTCCAAAAGCCATATTGACAAACGAACAAGCCACCAAAATCTTAAACGGTGTTTTTGAAGATTTAGGGTTTAGTGACGGATTTTATAGAGTTTATAACGAGAATGATTTTTGGGGAATAGGCGTTTCGGAAAACGGAGTATTAAAAATAAAAGCGTATGTCAGATAAAAGTAAGGGCGTAGTAATAGCTTTAGGATACTTTGACAGCGTCCATTTAGGACACAGAATAGTAATATCCAAAGCCAAAGAAATTGCTAAGCAATTCAACTTAAAAACGGTGATTTTTACCTTTGAAGGCAACTTAAAAAATGCCGTTAAAGGTAGTTTAGAAGGAGTTGTCTACACCTTAGAAGAAAGGCTTTCATTATACAAAAGCGTTGGCATAGAAGACGTTTGCTTAGCGCCCGTAACAAAAGAATTTTTATCCTTAAACGCACAAGGCTTTTTAGATTGGCTCAACCAAAAATTTAATATAAAAGCATACGTGTTTGGAAAAGACTATCGCTTTGGCAAAGGTGGGGAAGGAACGCCCGAGTTTATAAGCGAGTATGCTAAAGAGCATAACCAAACGGCGACGGCGGTAGAAATTTATAAGCAAGGCGAAAAAAAAGTTTCCACCACCTTGATAAAAGAACTTTTATCAAAGGGCGATATATTTTCCGCAAACAACTTGCTCGGGAAAAACTATTTTATTCGTGGCGAAGTGTTTAGTGACCGAAAGGTTGGTAAACAATTAGGATTTCCCACGATAAATATAAAGATAAACAAAGAAAAATTCGCCCTTAAAAACGGCGTGTATAGTGGAAGCGTAAACGTAGACGGGGTTGACTATAAAGCAATAATCAACTATGGAGCGCGCCCCACGTTTGATTTACAAGAAAAACTTATCGAAGCGCACCTTATCGGTTTTGACGGCGACCTTTACGGAAAAACCTTGTCTGTGGGGTTTATCAACTTTTTAAGGGATATAAAAAAGTTTAATAGTCTTTTAGAACTTAAAGAGCAATTACAAAAAGATTTAGAAATAGTAAAAGGGAATAACAAATGATTAAATTCGGACCAAGCGGTAACTCAATAGCTTTTAGTGAAGCAGGCTTAAAGCATAGCGAACAGTCTGCCGAATGGGTTAAAAACTTAGGGCTTAACTGCTTTGAATATTCCTTTGGTAGGGGCGTGAATTTATCCGACGAAAAGGCGCTATCTATTGCTCAAGCCTTTAACAAGGCAGGCGTGGAGATAAGCGTGCATGCGCCTTACTATATAAACTTTGCAAACCCTGAAGAAGAAAACGCAAAAAAATCATACGCCTACGTATTAGATTCAGCGTTAAAATGTAAGATTATGGGCGGAAAACGAATAGTTTTTCACCCCGCAAGCCAGGGCAAGTTAGAAAGAAGACAAGCGGTAGACCTTACCTTAGAGCGTCTTAAAACCTTAAAAGAATTGATTTACGAAAAGGGTTTAGACGATATGATTTTTTGTCCCGAAACAATGGGAAAACTTGGACAAATAGGCACTATCGAAGAAATAACAGAGTTTTGCAAAATAGATAAAGTGTTCGTGCCTGCCGTTGATTTTGGACACGTTAATGCAAGGGAAAACGGAAGCCTTAAAAGTGTTGAAGACTACCAAAATAGGTTGCAATATATGATAGATGAGCTCGGCTATGAAAAGATGAAGCACTTTCACGTGCATTTTTCAAAGATAGAGTATTCAGTTAAAGGGGAAGTTCGTCACTTAACTTTTGAAGACCAAGTCTTTGGCCCTGACTTTACACCGCTTGCAAAAGCGCTTAAAAATTTAAGTTTATACCCATTCGTTATATGCGAGTCGGCAGGAACGCAAGATATTGATGCAGTTAGTATGCAAAAAATATATAGCAATAATTGACTAATAGCGTAAAATTTGGTAAAATATAAAAGGTAAGGCATTCATGCGTGAAAATTTAGTATTTTCAGAAAGTTCTGCATATTTAATAACCGACGAGTTTAATCGTTTTTATTATAGTGGAGTCAGTAACGACGAAGGATACGTAGTCCTTTTCCCGAACGAGTGCTATTACTTTGCGGATGCGAGATATTTTTACGCATTAAAGCAAAGCCTTAAAGGTAAAGACGTAATCCCCGTTTTATACAATGGCTTAGAAGATATTAAAAATGTCTTGCAAAGCAAAAAGGTCAAAACCCTTTATATCGACTATAATACCGTTACCGTTTCTGAGTATCAAAGTTATCAAACGCTTTGTGAAAAAGTGGCTGACGGAAGCGAGTTTTTGCAACAAGCAAGAATAACCAAAAGCCAAACGGAAACAGATAGCATCAAAAAAGCATGCGATATAGCAAATAAAGCATTTAATTACGTGTTACCTTTTATAAAAAGTGGTGTAACCGAGTTAGGTATCAAAAACAGGTTAGAAGCTTTTATGAAAAAACAAGGCGCTTCCCACCCAAGCTTTAACACCATAGTCGCTTTTGGTGCTAACTCTGCCGTTCCACACCATCAAACGGGCAAAACGAGATTAAAGAAAAACCAAGCGGTTTTAATGGACTTTGGTTGTGTGGTAAACGGATACTCATCGGACATAACGAGAACGGTTTTCTACGGAACGCCTACTGAAAAGTTTACAAAAACCTTTGATGCCGTTGCAAAAGCAAATCTTCTTGCAATGGAAAGTGCAAAAGATGGCGTAAGCGTTAAAGACGTAGACGGCGTAGCAAGAAACTACTTTTCAAGTTTAAACGTGGACAAATATTTTACACATTCGTTAGGGCACGGCGTAGGCTTAGAAATTCACGAAGCACCAAGGCTTTCACCAAAAGGACAAGGGAATTTAAAAAACGGCACGGTGTTTACGATTGAACCGGGACTTTACTACGACGGGGAGTTCGGCGTTAGAATAGAAAACACGGTTGTGCTTATAGACGGCAAGGCTGAATCTCTCACCGGAAACGGCAGA
>JAFVWA010000031.1 GCA_017501885.1 Clostridia bacterium
GAAAAACAAGCTATGGACAGATGTGTTACACGTAGAGAAATTGCCGAAAACATTATACAAACTTACAAATAGAAATCCCGACTGTTATTGTTAAACAATCGGGATTTTTCTATGAATCTTCAGTATTTATTTATCTAAATTCAATTTTTCTAACGCCTTCGTAGCCTTTAACACTCTGATAATAATTACGGATAATGCCACGCCGACACCGCCTTGCAAAAGGTTCCAAGGCGCGTTTACAATCGCAACGCCTGCCGTTGTAAAGAACATGATTTCATAGAAGAAATACCCCGTCGCCATAACCAGCGCTCCTACGATACCACCAACGATTTCCCCAAGCATTTCCTTACCGGTTGCCTTTGATAAAAGCTTGTAAATCAGCCAAGCAACAAATGCCATCGCCGACTTGATGATAAGCGTTCCCGGCGCGTATGTAATGTATCCAAACAAATCCGCCAGCCCTGAACCAACTCCAGCTGCGATCGTTCCGTAAACAGGCCCCAAAACAAAGACGGACAATAAAACGAACACGTCGCCCAAGTTCACGTAGCCTAACGGAAGCGGAATTCTAATAAACATCGTCGCTACCATCGTCAGCGCCATCATTAGCGCCGTCATTACAAGTTTTTTCGTCGTTACGTTTTTCATAATTGCTTTCCTCTCATTCCTTAACTATTATTTTCCCACATAGGGTTTTTTCTCATTGACTTTTTATTAGAATTATTATATAATAAATTTGGATATATGAAAATAGTCAAATAAGGAGTATTTTATAATACCAGATGAATTACACAATAGATGTAAACAGTGGCGTTCCTGCCTACATACAGTTATATCAATTTTTTAGAGACGATATCGTGCAAGGCGTTTATCCGTATAAGACGAAACTACCCTCCAAACGAGTAACCTGTTCGGAAACGAATTTAAGCATTATAACGGTAGAACACGCATACGACCTGCTCATCCAAGAAGGTTATATCGAATCTAAAGAACGGAGTGGCTATTTTGTAATCTTCAAACCAAACGTCGGGTTTGCTTCTTATTCCACGACCGAGCATTTACATAAAAACAATTTAGCCACAATAAACGGATTAGACGATTTATCCTTCCCCTTTTCTTCTCTTGCAAAATCCATGCGCAAGGTTCTCAGTGATTTAGACGAAAACATATTAGAGCGGTCGGACAATTTAGGTTGCTACGAGCTGCGTAAGAACATCAGTTTATATCTTGCTCGAAGCCGTGGTATTCACGCCGTTCCTGAACAAATCGTTATCGGTGCTGGTTCGGAATATCTTTACGGGCTTATCACGACGCTATTGGGTCGCCATAAGAAAATCGCTATTGAAACTCCGTCCTATAAACAGATAGAACATGTATATTCAAGTTTAGAAATTGATTATGAGAAATTAAAACTTGGTGCAGACGGAATTATAAGCTCGGAGTTATGGGATTGCGACGCTGACATTTTGCACGTTTCGCCATACCGTAGTTTCCCAAGCGGTGTTTCCGCCTCTGCATCAAAAAAGCACGAGTATCTTACTTGGGCTGAAACGAATAACCATTATATTATTGAAGACGATTTTGAATCAGAGTTCTCAGTATCGAAAAAGCCAGAAGAAACGCTTTTTGCTTTGACTAAATTAAACAACGTCATTTACCTTAA
>JAFVWA010000255.1 GCA_017501885.1 Clostridia bacterium
AAAGCAGCCTTAATATCTTCTAACTTATTTTCCTTTATTAAGAGTTCTACTTTTTTGATTTCAGTTTTTACAGCAGAACGAATAGCTTTGTTTTGTTCGGTTTTCTTTTGGTTTACTAAAACTCTTTTTTTAGCAGATTTAATGTTTGGCATTTCCTATGCACTCCTTAGTTGCTTTTTTGTTCGCTAATCATTTTAGCATAAAAAATAATTAAATGCAACTACATTTAAGGCAATTTTTATCTTTTTAATACTTTTTACACTATTTTATATAAAAAATTCATACAAATAAATATGCAAAAACCTTATATTGCAGTATTTGATAGTGGAATTGGCGGAATGTCGGTGCTTAGCCAACTTATAAAAACTATGCCTAAAGAAAGTTTTATTTATTTTGGTGATAACGACAATGCACCTTACGGCAGTAAAACCCAAAGAGAATTGTTAGAACTTATGGTAAGTAACGTTGCATCTGTTATATCCTTTGGCGTAAAAGTTGTGGTTATTGCATGCAATACCGTAAGCACAACAATTTTCCATCAATTATCTTATTATTTTCCAAACGTTAAATTCTTTGGGATTTTTCCGCCGGTTGAAATAAACCTATTACATAAAAGAAAAACTTTACTTTTATGCACGCCCAATACTGCAAAAAACTATAAAGCAAGCAAATATTTGACAGTTCTGCCTCTTAAAGATTTAGCTGGGGAGATTGAGCGTAAAATGTATGATTTGCAATTAGTAGAAGTTGAAAAGAACCTGAAAGAAGCGGTTGCTTTATATTGCAAAAATAGTATTGACCACAACGATAGGGCAAAATGCTTAAATTTGCCCACTCAAAATATGAAAATGATTGTTGACCACCGTTTGAGCCATTTTGACGTTGTAATACTTGGTTGCACACACTATTTTTTTGTTAAAGAAAAAATTTATGACCACTTTAGACCACAAGTAATTTTAGGCGGTGAAAATTTTACAGCAAGAAAAGTAAAGGTTTTTTTAGAAAGTTCAAAATCATTAGCAAAAACCAAACAAAATCAAATAATATTCTATGGGAATAATACCTTTTTAAATGCTTCTTTTTTTGAAAAAACTTTTCCAAATTTGAAAAATATTAAAAAAATTTTAAAAAAATAATAAAAAAAGGGTTGACGGTGGTCAATCTGTATGCTATAATTAGGCTACGATACTCAAGAAAGGGGGAAGTCTGTAATGAATGGCATAAGTTATTCTCATCAATTAGACGCTAAAAACAGAATGAGAATTCCTGCCAAGCTACGCGACGAACTGGGCCCGAATTACTCGGTAACAGTTGGAACGGGTGGCTGTCTTTACGTTTATACGGAAGAACAGACTAAAGCCCTCGTGCAAAAACTCGGCTCAATCAATTCGTTTGAACCCAAACAATTAAAGGCAAGCCGTTTCGTTTTATATAATACTTGGCAAGCGGTTGAGGACAAGCAGGGGAGAATACTTCTTCCAGAAAACCTTAGAAGTTACGCTAAGCTAAACAAAAACATCATAACCGTTCAAGGTCCACGTTGCGTGGAAATTTGGAGTGAAGAAGTTTGGAACGAATACTTCAATAGCGTTGAACTTGCCGATCTCTCTGGTGTTATTGATTTCTAATCTAATATGAAAGAGTTAAAACACGTTTCGGTTTTGCTTGACGAATGTATGCAAGGTCTTAACGTTCAGCCGGGTGGAATTTACTTTGACGGAACGTTAGGCGGTGGAGGACACTCTTCAAAAATATTAGAACTGTCTTCTCCAAACGGAAAACTCGTTGCAACCGACTTAGACGATTATGCAATAAGTAGGGCAACCGAAAGATTAAGTGAATATAACGGTAGATTTACCTTAGTAAAAGATAATTTCAAAAACTTTACGAGCATTAAAGAACAATTAAATATAGACGGTTTTGACGGAATATTACTTGACCTTGGCGTTTCAAGTTTTCAATTAGATGATAAAAGTAGGGGATTTAGCTACTTGGCATCTGACGAACTACTTGACATGAGAATGGACGCTTCAAACGGTTTCTCAGCAAGAACGATAGTAAACGAGTATTCCGAAAGAGAATTAAAGAGAATTTTAACTGACTATGGTGAAGAACGATTTGCAAGTTCAATTGCAAAAAACATAGTAACTTATAGAAAACAAACTCCTATCGAAAGAGTAGGACAGTTGAATCAAATAATAGAAAACAGTATTCCCGCAAAATTCAAAAAGGACGGGCATCCTTCAAAAAGAACTTTCCAAGCATTAAGAATTGAAGTAAACGGCGAATTAACTGAATTATATGAAACAATAATGAATATGGCGTTATCGCTTAAAAAAGGCGGTAGGATAGCAATAATTTCCTTTCATTCCTTAGAAGATAGAATAGTTAAAAGGGCTTTTAAGGAACTTGAAATCGACTGTATATGTGACAAGAGTTTGCCCGTATGCACGTGCGGTAAACGAAAGGAGATAGAAATTCTAACAAAGCATCCGATTGTAGCGAGCGAACAAGAACTTGCTGTTAACGGAAGATCAAAAAGTGCAAAACTGCGTGTGGCAGAAAGAGTATAAAAACTCATTATTAAAAGGAGAAAAGTTATGACTAACACAAGACGTTCAAGTGATAGTGTAAGTTCCTATTATGGAAGCGAATCAATGGGTGGAGTAGCCCTTCTTGAAAGACCTTTAACGGCTAATCGTGCACAAACTGCTGATTTTGCTGATCACGAACAAGAAACAGTTAGACAAAGAAGGAATATGCAAAATATTCTTAACTACGATAAACTCCCTTCTGCAACCGCTGTTATTGAAGAACAAGTAGAAGTTCAAGAAGTAAAGGCGGAAATTACCTTACAAGAAGAAGACATTCGTCCTACTGTAACAACCATGCAGTTTGGCGATGCAGACATCGATACTATGCGTGCCGAAATGAGAACGCAAGAAAAGGAGAAAAAGCAATATCGTTTAAGCGGTAAAGGTAAAATGGCTATCGTTTTATATGCTTTAACCGTTGTTGTTATTTTGGCTTTGATAGTTTTGAATACTGGTGTTTTATCTTCTCTTAACAATAAAAACTTGCAAAGCGCACAAGCATTAGAAGAAGTTTCTGCTCAATACAATGCACTAAATCAAGAAATTGAAACAGCATCAGCTGATCAAACCGTTATTGATTATGCTACCAACCAATTAAATATGGTTAAAAAGTAATATCAAAAAAACCGCTTGAATAAAATTAACTATCAATTAAAGCGGGGATACGGTTATAAAAAACAATTATTCAATTACATCGTTACGAAAGAGGTTATTTGCAATTATTCTTGCAGTAACCTTTTTATTTTTACTCGTTTTAACGAGGCTTTTTTATATTCAGGTAATTTGGGGTGTAGAACTTCAAGAAAAAGCTCTTGACCAATGGACAAGAGAAATACCCATTGTTGCTCAGCGCGGAAAAATAACTGACTGTAACGGAGTAGTTTTGGTGGATAACCAAGACACATATTCTGTTTTTGTAAGAAAAAGCGCAGTAAGTGACGTGAAAGAGCTTTCTAACTTTCTTGCGGAAAGTTTAGATATGTCGTTTGATTTTATCTATAATAGGCTCACTACTACTAAAAGTAGCGAAGTAACTATTAAAAAGCAAGTTCCAAAGTCTAATATTGAAAAATTAATAAAAGGAAATTATAGTGGCGTATATTTTTCAAGGGATAATTCGAGAACATATCCGTATAACGAGTTTTTAACGTCAGTTTTAGGCTTTACATCAACCGACGGCAAAGGACAGTCTGGGTTGGAATTGTATTATGATAAATACTTATCAGGCGTTGACGGAGAAATTTTATATGAAACGGATATCGTAGGTGTGGAAATAGGAAATTCTCCATCTTATATACCTGCTGTAAACGGCTTAAATTTGCAACTTACGATTGATTTTGACGTTCAAATGCTGTGCGAAAAAGCAATGTCAGATGCTATGGAAATTCATCAAGCAAAAAGAGCTCAAATGATTGTTATTGATCCTTCTACGGGGGCAATACGCGGGCTATGTAATAAGCCATCATATAATCTTAACGAGATTCCAAGAGATAATTTAGACTTGCTTAATTCATTAAGTAGAAATTCTCTTGTGTCTGACGTTTACGAGCCGGGTTCAACTTTTAAGATTTTGACAACCGCGGCAAACATAGAAGAATATCTAAAAGGTAACAAAAAAGCATATTCTCCAAATCATATATTTTCATCGTCAAGATATAGGTATATCAGCGGACAAAAAGTAAAATGTTGGAATAATCATCAAAATGGAAAACACTCTAATCTAGATATTCAGGGCGGTTTAAACAATAGTTGTAACCCTATTTTTGTCGATATGGCAATGGCGCTTGGAAAGGACATTTTGTATGAATATATAAACGCTTTTAACTATGGCTCAGTTACTGGTCTTGATTTTAGTGGTGAATCGCAGGGTATGATTTTGCCAAAATCTTCAGTATTAGACGTCGATTTAGCAAGAATTGCATTTGGTCAAACTATAGCCGTAACGGGTGTTCAACTTGCGGCAGCAACGAGTGCGGCAATAAACGGTGGTGTATACTTTACGCCTAGACTTGTAGAAAAAATATACGATAAAAACGGAATTGTTGCAAAAACATTCGAGCCTGTTAAGAAGAGGCGTGTAATAAGCGAAAAAGCATCAAGTATAATAAATCAAATGCTTGAAGGCGTGGTGTCTGATGGCTCAGGCAAACAGGCTTATATAGAGGGTTATCGAGTTGCAGGTAAAACAGGGACGGCGCAAAAATACCAAGACGGTCATATTGCTGCTGGTAAATACGTTTCTTCTTTCGTTGGGTATTTCCCTGCGAATGCGCCTAAGTATTTAGCCTTGGTTATTATTGACGAGCCTGTCGGTCAATATTACGGTTCGACAGTCGCAGCTCCATTTGCGAAAACAGTTTTTGAAGGCATAATTTTAACTAAGGGGTTAAAGCCTTTAGGTTAGCGACAGGTTTATACGACAACTTTTAACATTAATTTGCACAATATAATAATTTATAGGATATCTTACGACATATAATTATCGTAAGATATTTTTTTAGGTGGTTTTATGACGGTAAAAGAAGTTATAGACGGTTTAGAAATTGTAAAAGTAATCGGCAAAACAGACGCTCAAGTAAAAGACGTTTGTATTGATAGTAATTCAGTAGTGAAAGACAGCCTTTTTATATGTATTAAGGGTGAAAATTTTGACGGACATTCATTTATAAATCAAGTTCAAAAATATGGCGCTGTTGCAATTGTTACTGAAAAATACGTTCGTTCTGCTATTACACAAATTATTGTAAAAAATACAAGAAAAGCCATGGGAAAAATAGCTAGTAATTTTTACGGCAAGCCTGAAAAAGAATTAAAATTAATAGGTGTGACTGGAACAAACGGAAAAACGACAACTGCACATTTAATTTATAATATTCTAAATGCAAACGGAATAAAGTGCGGGGTTATCGGGACGTTGGGAACTTATTATAGCGATAAGTTTATACAGCCTAATTTAACGACGCCAGATCCGTTAAATTTATATAAGATTTTCCGAGAAATGGTTGATAATGGGGTAAAAGCCGTTTCAATGGAAGTATCCGCGCATGCTTTGTATCTTGATAAATTAGACGGAATTGATTTTGAAGTGGGCATTTTTACAAATCTTACACAAGATCATTTAGATTTCTTTGAAAATATGGAAGAATATAAAAAGGCAAAGCAATCATTCTTTTTTAAGAATAAAATCAAATACGCAGTATTAAATAGTGACGATAAAGTTTCTTTTGAGATAAGTCAAAATAAGAAAAACGTTTTGTTTTACGGGATAGACAATCCTTCTGACGTTTTTGCGATAGATATAGAACAAATGGAATACGCTACGCATTTTGTTATAAATATATTTGATGCAATACACGTTGCAAAGATTAAATTAAAAGGTCTTTTTAACGTATATAACAGTTTAGCCGCCGCAACAGCCTGTGCATTGCTTGGTGTAAAAACTAAGAATATTGTTAGCGCTCTATCTGAAATAGCAAACGTGAGCGGAAGATTGGAAACCGTTTATAGTGGAGATTTTACGGTTATGATAGACTATGCTCATACCCCTGACGGGCTTGAGAAATGTTTAACTGCCATAAGAGAAACTTGTAAAGGAAAACTAATTTGTGTTTTTGGGTGTGGTGGCAACAGAGACGTTGACAAAAGAGAAATTATGGGTGAAATAAGCGGAAAGTTTGCTGATTTTACCGTGATTACTTCAGATAATCCAAGATACGAAGAACCAATGGATATAATTTGGCAAATAGAAAAGGGGATTTTGAAACATACAAAAAAATACGTAATAGTTCAAGACAGAGTTCAGGGGATAGAATATGCTTTGAAAATGGCAAAGGAAAAAGACGTCGTTGTCGTTGCTGGTAAAGGAAGCGAAAACTACCAAGAAATATTTGGTATAAAAAAGCCTTACAACGATAAAGATACCATTAACAACGTGATAAGGAGTATAAATTGAAACTCTATTTAATAAGCATGCTCGTTGCTTTTATTCTATGCTTGATTTTAGGAGTGATAATTGTTCCATTGCTTAAAAGAATAAAGGCGGGGCAACCTATACTTAAATACGTGGAAGCACATAAACAAAAAAGCGGAACGCCTACAATGGGCGGACTGTTTTTTGTTGTAAGCGCATCATTAGTTTTTTTTATTTTCAACGGCTTTAACTTAGGACTTGCAAGCATATCGGTAGTAATAACAACGGCCTATATGATAGTTGGTTTTTTGGACGATTTCTTAAAGATAAGGCTTAAAGATAATCAAGGTCTGAAAGTGTATCAAAAGATTTTGTTTCAACTTTCCATTGCTGTTATTTCTGCGTTTTACGTTTACAATAACGGATTAACTTCATTTTATTTGCCATTTTCCAAACAAACTTTTGATTTTGGGATTTGGACAATCCCCTTGGTAATTTTTATATTTCTTGCAATAACAAATAGCGTTAACTTGACGGACGGTCTTGACGGTTTAGCGTCAAGCGTATCAGTCGTTTACCTTATTTTTTTATTTGTTTTGGTATATTTGCAGGACTTATTATTTCCAACAAATTTGAATGCTGTAGAGTATCAATCCATTTTATGTTTAATTACTTGTTTTATTGGTGCTTTGTTGGGGTTTTTAATTTTTAACGTCAATAAAGCCAAGGTGTTTATGGGAGACACGGGTTCTTTGGCGTTAGGTGGTTTAATAGGTTGCGTAAGTATATTTTCAAGGAACAGTTTATTTATTCCAATTTTAGGTTTTACCTTCGTGGGTAGCGC
>JAFVWA010000256.1 GCA_017501885.1 Clostridia bacterium
CACCTGCGCCGAAAAAGAAAGCTGAACCTCAAGCACAGTTTTCTCTCTTTGATATGATTGCTACTAACGGTGAAGATACGGACACCTTACCTACCATCAAAACAGAAACGACGGTTGACGAAGAAGATGACGATATGCCTTCAGAGGAAGAAATACAGGAAATTATGGCTGAACTTCACGAAGAAGAAATTAAGCCTGCTCCTGCAAAGCCTTTAAGTCCGTTCTATAGCAAGTATTTAGATATTCAGAGCAAATACCCGTCCTCTATCGTTGTTTATCGTTTAGGCGATTTTTATGAAGTCTTGGGCGATAACGCAAAACTTATAGCGGACGAGCTGGAATTAACTCTTACAGGACGTGATTGCGGATTAGAAAGCCGTGTTCCTATGGTTGGCTTCCCCTACCACTGCTCTGAAAAGTATTTCCTTAAATTACATTACAATTACGACATTGTAATCGTTGAAAAGGAAGACGATATTCAGGTATTGGAAAAACGAGTTAAAAAGACGGAAGAGCCTGAAAAGCATTGGATTGACGAATTTACTTACGTTGACGAAAACGGTGAAGTTCACGAGATTGAAAGACCGTCTTTGAAAGTTCCCGAATGGCTCTTAAATATCTTTGGAAAGGACATAATTGGGAGGTAATTAAAATGAAAATAGAGAAAATTAAACCTATCCCGAAATACATAGCAAAGAAAATAATTTCAATGGATAAAAAACGGAATTTGACGTATAACCAAAAAAGATTTTACGCCTATTTTACTAAAAATGACGGTGAACTTGTAAAAGTAACTGTTGCTGCAAGAAGATACAAAGGACAAGTTTACTTAAAGCAGGTTGCCGTTCATGGCGTGGATTCCAAAGTTTGCTTTGCAAAAGATATTGTCTGTCATTATATCGCCGGATACAGCGTCGGTTGGTATGATATGGGCTTGACTAAACAACGTTCTTGGTATGAAGATGCTATCTGGTATGAATATTCTCCTGAAAAAGCATTTGATCCTTACGCTCTTTTAGTCAACATTGAATATATCACTACTATCCCCGAATTTAGATACAGCGCCATTGAGCTTTATTCTTCTCAGGAAAATACCTTAAAATATCTTAGGACTTATAGACAATATCCCGAAGTCGAATTTATAACAAAACTCGGTCTTTCCAATATTGCTCTTAGCAAACAGATATTGAAGCTCGCAAGAGAAAGCAAAACCTTTAGAAAATGGCTCGGCAAAAACAGATTAAGTCTGAGATATGCACCATACGACATAAAAGTTATTATTGATGCGTTTAAGACGAAAAAAGATTTTCAATCTTTGCAACAACTACAAAACAAACGTAAAGAATTTTACCACGCTTCTTCGCTTGAAAACTTACGTGCTTTCGTGAAGGGCGAAACGGATAAATTCCTTGCTTATATCGAAAAGCAGAAAACGAACTTTTACAGCTATAACGACTACAAAAGAGCGTGTGAATACTTGGGAATTGATATGAGCATTGAGAAAAACCGCTACCCTCACGATTTCAAACGTTGGCACGATATACGAACTGACGAATATCGTAGCGAACAAGCTAAACGTGATGAAGAAAACAGAAAACAGTTTTACGATAATTTCAGAGCCGTTGCTGAAAAATACGGAGCTTTGGAATTTGATAAAATCGGCTTTGTTTGCATTATTGCCAAATCGCCTACTGACCTTAAAAATGAAGGCAGGCTTCTACACCACTGTGTAGGTGGTATGGGTTACGACCAAAAATTTGTTGATGAAAAATCTCTTATATTCTTCATACGAACTAAAGAAAGCCCCGAAACACCTCTTGTTACAGTGGAATACTCGATAAAAGAAAAGAAAGTTTTACAGTGTTATGGCGACCACGACACGAAACCATCAGAAGAAATACTCTCCTTCGTTCATCATAAGTGGCTACC
>JAFVWA010000257.1 GCA_017501885.1 Clostridia bacterium
CCCGATTTAATCATAACTCACGCCCCCAACGATTATATGCCCGACCACACGGCAACGGAAAAACTTGTTTTCGACGCAAGTTTTACGGCGACGCTCCCTAACTATAAAACAATTACAAACAACCCCAACAAGGTTGAAAAACCTGCAAAACTCGTTCCTATTTATCATATGGACACGTTAGCAGGCGTAAACTTTAACCCAACTATATTCGTAGACGTTACTGATACAATCGACTTAAAGATAGAAATGCTTAACTGTCATAAATCACAAGTTGAGTGGATGAAAGAACACGACGGAATAGACTTTGCCGATATGGTAAGAACGTGTTCACGATATCGTGGTTATCAATGTGGCGTTGATTATGCGGAAGGCTTTACACAATGTCAAGTGTACTTAAAAGGCACTACAAAAAAATTATTACCATAATAAATAGGAGAGAAAATTATGAATTTTAATTCAACTGTAAAAGGAAGTATGTTAGAAGGCTTTTATCCCAAGGGATGGGATTTTGATAAAATTGACGCATGTATTGATGCGCCTGAAAAAATTCTTGATAGACAAGATTTTTGGAATAAAGACTTTAACCCCGTAAAATGCGAAAGTTTAGGTGAATTTGAAACTTATATGGGTCACGAAATCGCAATGCAAATACGTCTTGCGAAAGAACGTGGTGAAAAAGTTGCATTTATTCTTCCCGTAGGGCCTATGGGTATGTACAAGTGGGTAGTATATTTCTTGAAAGAGTGGAACGTTAGTTGTGAACACGTTTACACTTTTAATATGGACGAATGGGCAGACGGTGAAGGTAATACTTTAGCCCCCGACAATCACGGCGCTTTCCAGTACGCTATGGAACAAGCCTTGTTTAACCCACTTGGAAACCTTACCGTTCCAAAAGATCAACGTAACTTTGCAACTAAAGCAAACCTTCCCACCTATCCCGAAAAGATAGCGAAATTAAAGGCAGAAGGTGCAAAACTTATCCTTGTATACGGTATAGGCAGAATGTGCCATATCGCTTTCTGGGAACCACATTTTGCTGAAGATTACGCTAGCGCAAGTGAATGGGAAAAAGCACCCTATAGAATAGGTGCAAAAATTCACCCGTTAACGGTTGAGCAAAACGCATTAACTAGCTTTAAGTCAAGAACTCCACTTGTTCCATGTAGAGCAAACACCATAGGACCAGGATTATTCTTACAAGCAGACTACGCAATCGGCGGTGCAGACGGAACGTTAGGTCGTGGAATGCAATGGCAAGGCTTATCTTTATGGATGACACTTCGTCACGGTCAAACCCCATGGATTACTTCAACTTATATCCCAACACTTGCAGGTAGACTTTTCTTCTTAAAAGAACTTGCAGGTCCACTTAACGCAGAGTGTAACTAATTAAAATTATGAAAAAATTTATAATGTATGGTGCCGGTAATATCGGCAGAGGATTTATAGGCCCCACTTTCGCTTTTGAAGGCTATTCAGTTGGTTTTGTAGATATAAATCAGCAAGTTATATCAAGGCTTAACGCGGATAAAGAATATTCGGTAGAAGTAGTAACTACCGAGAGTTCTACTATCCAAAAAGTTCAAAACGTTTACGGAATTGACGGCAATGATTTAGAACTTGTTGCTTCTGAAATTGCTTCGGCAGACGTTATGGCAACGGCAATAGGCGTTAACGTGTTAAAGTATATAGCAAAGCCTATTTCACTCGGTTTAAAAAAGCGTTTTGAACAAAACGCAAAACCGTTTAATATCATTATTTGTGAAAACCTTATCGGGGCAGATGAGTTCTTAAAAGGACTTATCAAAGAGCAACTTCCAGAGTATGCAGAGAGAATTGATAAGGAAATCGGTTTTGTAGAAGCAAGCATAGGCAGAATGGTGCCGGCTTTATCCCCCGAAATGGCGAAAGATAATCCCTTGTTTATTAGGGTAGAGCCTTATAACGTTTTACCCGTGGATAAAGACGCGTTTAAGGGTGAAATTCCAAACGTAAAAAAACTTTATCCGTATTCTCCTTTTAACTTGTTCATTCAAAGAAAACTCTTTATGCACAATATGAGCCACGCATTAACGGCTTATCTCGGCAATTTAAGGGGATACGAATATATATATCAAGCAATAGCAGACTTTGATATAAAATACTGCGCGGTAAAAGCTTTGACGCAGTCGGCAAGAGCGATTGCAAAAGAAAATGGTGCAGACATTGACTTTTTGTTATCTCATGCAGACAATCTAATTTATAGATTCACCAACGTTGCGCTTGGCGATACGGTGGAAAGAGTTGGAAAAGACACCGTAAGAAAACTCGGTTCAAACGATAGACTAATCGGTGCTATAAACCTATGCGAAAAGCACGGCTTAAACTGTGAATATTTATGCTTAGGCGTGGCGGCGGCAACGTTATTTTGTCCAGAGCAAGACGCTAAGAGCGTTGAATTAAATGCCTTCGCTAAGCAAAACGGCATAGAGAACACATTGCAAGTATATAGCGATTACAATGGCAAAAATCTTGCGCTTATAAAAGAATTATATGAAAGACTCATCAAGGGCGAAAGCGTAGCTGAACTTATCAACTACTGCGATAAACTTGTTGGTCAGGAAATAAGAGTATAGTATGGAAAGAAACGGTATAGCAGTAGCAGGCGTTATTTTAGTTGATAAAATAAACAGTATATCCGCCTATCCTGAATGCGGTCAACTTACTCAAATAAAAGACGTAAGCGTGGCGGTCGGCGGTTGCGTTCCAAACGTTGCGATAGACATAAAAAGACTATCAAACGACTTAAACGTTAAAGCAATAGGCAAAATCGGTAAAGATGCGGAAGGCGAATATGCCTTAAATATCCTTAACCAAAACGGCGTTGATACTAAGGACGTAATTCGTTCTGACGAAAAGACAAGTTTTACCGAAGTTATGAGTGTGGCAGGTGGTCAACGCACCTTTTTCACCTATGCTGGTTGCAACGCAACTTTTGGGGTTGACGATATAGATTTTGATAGTTTAGATGCTAAAATGCTTCATCTCGGCTACTTTTTGCTTATGGATAAAGTGGATAACGGAGACGGGCTTAAAATACTTAAAAAAGCAAAAGAGCGCGGAATCAAAACTTCTATCGACTTGGTTAGTGAAAACTCAAATAGGTATTCACTCGTTTTGCCGTGTCTAAAATACACGGACAACCTTATTATTAACGAAATAGAAGCAGGTATGCTAACAGGTATAAAGGCTACGGACGATAACCTTGTAAAAATCGCAAAAGCGCTAAAAGAGAAAGGCGTTAGCGAAAGGGTAATAATTCATACGCCAACCTTAAACGTATGTGTTTCAAATGATAGTCAAACGGTTATGCCGTCATTTAAACTTCCAGACGGGTTTAT
The DNA here is from genome assembly GCA_017501885.1 of Clostridia bacterium. Classification (GTDB taxonomy): domain Bacteria; phylum Bacillota; class Clostridia; order Christensenellales; family Borkfalkiaceae; genus UBA1259. The sequence continues at coordinate 3,384 of JAFVWA010000257.1, forward strand.
TAAAGGCACGACGGGGGCAGGCGATGCGTTCTGTGCAGGTGCGCTCTATTCCATATATAACGAAAAGACAGACGAAGAAATACTTAAAACGGCATGTTTATCAGCCGTAAGTTCACTAACCGAGCAAGACGCAGTAAGCGGTGTTAGAAGCATTTCCGAGCTTTACGAACTGCAAAAACAATATAATTTAAAATAGTAAAGCAAAAAGCAGACTATCTTGTCTGCTTTTTGCTTTAGGTTAAAATTGCTTGCAAATTTTTGTATACAAGGATATAATAAACAAAGGAAAGGAGAAAGTATGCAAAAACTTAAAAACTTGTTAAAAGTGTTTTTAATCTTTTTCAAAATCGGTTTGTTTACTTTTGGTGGCGGTTATGCCATGATAGCCATAATAGAGCGCGAGATTTGTGAAAAGAAAAAATGGATAGAGCATGAAGAATTTTTAGACATCGTTGCAATAGCGGAGTCAACGCCAGGTCCACTTGCTATAAATAGCGCAACTTTCGTTGGCTATAAAGTGTGTGGAGTATTAGGCTCGGTATTTGCAACTCTCGGTGTCGTATTGCCGTCTTTTTGCATAATTTTCGCTATATCCTTTGTTTTTGACGCCTTTCTTTCTCTCGAATACGTTCGCTACGCTTTTATGGGCATACAAGCATGCGTTGCATTTTTAATAGTTAACGCAGGGATAAAGATGCTTAAACACCTTAAACCTAATTGGCTTAATGGAGTGTTGTTTTCTCTTTCTGCAATAGGTTTGATACTTTTAGACTTGTTTGCCGTAGATTTTTCCACAATTTTCTTTATATTAATCGGTGGAGTGGTAGGGCTTTCAGTATATCTTGCTATTTATATAAAGAATAGAAAAAAGACAATAGATAATCAAACTCAAAAGGGGGATGAATAATGCCTATCCTTTTAGATTTGTTTATAACCTTTTTCAAACTTGGCTTATTCACCTTTGGCGGTGGGTATGCAATGATACCTATCTTGACTGACGACGTTTTGGCACATGGTTGGCTTGTTCAAGAAGAAATAATGAATTTTATCGCCGTTGCTGAGTCAACGCCAGGTCCTATCGCAATAAACATGGCAACCTTTATCGGTGCGTCGCAAGGTGGTTTTTTTGGCGCAGTTCTTGCAACGCTCGGGGTAGTTTTGCCGTCGTTTATAATAATACTTTTAATAGCGTCGGTAATAAAAGGCTTGATGAAGTTTGCAGGAGTTAAAGCATTTTTGTCGGGCGTTCGCCCCGTGGTTGTAGGCTTGATACTTGCAACGGGTATCGGCATGATGTTAACCGTGTTAATAGGTTTAGAGCAGATTGGCGAAAAAGTTGCGTTCGACTGGAAAGCCTTAGTAATTTTTGCAATTATAGCCGCAACTCATATTGTTTGGAAAAGGGTTAAAAAGAAAGCGCCATCTCCAATAATATTGATATTAATATCAGCATGTTTAGGAATGATATTCTACGGTTTAATTCCATAAAATAAAACGCTCGGTTGATTATTCAACCGAGCGTAAATTTTTAATTATTTAGTTGAGTTTTTGTCCGCATTCAGGACAGAATTTGCTTGAAGCACCGACTTCCTTTCCGCACTCAGGACAGAACTTTTTAGCAGAGAGTTTTTGTCCACATTCAGGGCAGAACTTCGCAGTTGCTGAAACTTCCGCACCGCAAGACGAACACTTTCTACCACTCGAAGTGTTGTTTTGCGGGGTAGGGTTATTAGAACCTCTCATTGCTTCGGCAAACATAGCACCAATGCCTGCGCCTGCGCCAATACCCATTCCCGCGCCTACGAAAGCACCGCCCGTTCCAGGGTTTTTAGCAGCGTCTTTCATAGCTTCAGCCGCAGCAACTTTCATCATAACGTCAGTCTTGTCGCCAAGTATTCCAAGTTTACTGCGTTCGTCAATAGCCTTTTCAACTGACTCGGGAACAGACATGTTTTCTATAAATAGGTTGGTAAGTTTAAGACCAATTTCTTTAAATTTATTTTGAATAGAAGCGGAAACAATTTGGTTAAACTCTAAGGTGTTTCCTGCAAGGTCTAACGCAGAAATACGGCTTTCGCCAATAGCGTCGGTGAGTGCAGAAACAAGCATAGTTTTAAGCCAATCGGTAATATCTCTCGTAACAAAAGAGGAGTTAGTGCCGAAAAGTTCCCTTAGGAAAGTAGCCGCGTCGTCAACCTTAAACGCGTAAGAGCCGTAGCCTTTAACACGAACCATTCCAAACTCAGGATCGCGCATAGCGATAGGGTTAGCCGTTCCCCACTTGTTGCCCGTAAACTGTTTAACGTTAACAAAATAAACGTCGACGGAAATTGGAGTTTGGAAACCGTATTTCCAACCGGCAAGTTTAGAAAGGATAGGGAAGATATCAGTGTTTAAGTTATAAGTTCCCGCAGGGAAAACGTCGCAAATTTTACCTTTGTGAACAAAGATAGCTTGTTGAGATTCGCGAACGATAAGTTTGCTTTTTTGGTTAATTTCTCTACCGCCTTTTTCTAAGGGGAGTTTATAAACGAGAGTGTCTTTAGAATCGTCAGCCCATTCTAAAATTTTAAGGAATAAAGCCATAGTAAATCTCCATAAAATATATTATAGTATAATTTTATCACAAAAAAAGTAGTAATACAACACAAAGAAATAAAAAAGTATTTGCAAACGGCTAATTTTTGTGATATTATTAGTTGGAAAATAGTTTGCGAATGTAGTTTAACGGCAAAATAGAAGCTTCCCAAGCTTCGGTCGAGGGTTCGACTCCCTTCATTCGCTCCAAACAAAAAGGACACTCGGTGTCCTTTTTTTGTTTGGATAAATTGGAATGCGTGGCGGGGCCCATCGTTCGGGCGACACGTGACGGACTGACTTGACGGACAAAGCAATCGTAGCGTAAGCGTAGATTACTTCCTTCATTCGCTCCAAATAATTAACCCCGAAAAACTGACAAGTTTTTCGGGGTTTGTTTCTAAAAAACCGTGCATCTAATTTCGACAGACGTTGCCGAAGCGTTAACCTGACAGGTAACTCCTTCAAAGCTACCTTATGGCACACGCATCTTTCCGCTTAGTGCTGCTGTATTCCTACTCTGACACGGTTCACGGGGATACGTTGCATAAGACCTTAATATCATCATCCCTTATCAGGGACAGCCTTCCACAACGCAAGCCTAAAAAAGCATTCTGCTCCGCTAAGCGAATTGCGGACAACAGGGCATCGCTAACTCCCCGCATAGCACGGTGATACTATTTTATCTTAATCTAACGTATTTTGCAAGTATTTTTTAAATAAAAAAACAAATTGTGCCAAAATTAACTTTACAAAAACGACAAATATCTTTATACTATAATAGTATAAATATTATTATGCCTTATTATGGCTTTCACTTGGGAGTAAGTAATGTATAAGAAAGTTGACACTTCGCTAAATTTTTTAGACAGGGAAAAAGAAGTTCTTGAATTTTGGAAACAAAACAAGATTTTTAAGCAGAACGAAGATATAAACAAAGGTAATCGTGAATTTACTTTTTACGACGGCCCACCGACCGCTAACGGCAAACCGCATATCGGTCATATTTTAACGCGTGTTATAAAGGACATAATTCCACGTTATCACGTTATGAAGGGCGAGCACTGTTTGCGTAAAGCAGGCTGGGATACGCACGGTCTTCCCGTTGAGCTTGAAGTAGAAAAATTACTTGGTATCGATGGAAAGCAAGAAATAGAAAAATACGGCATAGAACCATTTATCAAACAATGTAAAGAAAGCGTTTGGAAATATAAAGGCGAATGGGAAAAGATGAGTGACCGTGTAGGCTATTGGGCAGACATGGAAAACCCATACGTTACCTACGACGATAATTATATCGAATCGGTATGGTGGGCAGTAAAGACCATCGCAGAAAAAGGCTTATTATATAAAGGCTACAAAATCGTTCCATATTGTCCACGTTGCGGAACGGCTCTTTCATCGCACGAAGTAGCGCAAGGCTATAAAGACGTAAAAGAAATCTCCGTATCCGTTCGTTTTAAGATAAAGGGCAGAGATAACGCATATTTCCTTGCATGGACAACCACTCCATGGACTTTGCCATCTAACGTATGTCTTTGCATGAACGCTAACGAAGACTATGCAGAAATCAAAGCGCAAGACGGTAAGATTTATATTTTAGCAAAAGCGCTCGTTGATAAATATTTTGAAGAATACGAAACATTATCAGTTAAAAAGGGTAGTGAATACGAATGGGCGGAATACGAACCATTGTTCTCATTCACGGCTGATGCTATCGAAAAGAACAAAAAGGCTTTCGTAGTAGTTACCGACGATTACGTAACTATGCAAGACGGCACGGGTATCGTTCACAACGCTCCTGCGTTTGGTGAAGACGACGCGAGAGTTTGTCAAAAATACGACATAGCATTCGTAAACCTTGTTGACACGGCAGGTAAAATGACCGCTCAAGCAGGTAAATACCAAGGCTTGTTCGTTAAAGATGCTGATAAAGAAATTATCAAAGACTTAAAAGAAAACGGCATGCTTTTTGCTGAAATTCCTTTTGAACACAGCTATCCATTCTGTTGGCGTTGCGATACACCGCTTATCTACTATGCAAGACAAAGTTGGTTTATCAAAATGACTGCTGTAAAAGATAGACTTATCGCAGCAAACCAATCGGTTAATTGGATTCCTGAAACTATCAAAAACGGCAGAATGGGCAACTTCCTTGAAAACGTTATAGACTGGGGTATTTCCCGTGAACGTTATTGGGGAACACCACTACCTGTTTGGGTATGTAATAAGTGTGGAAAAGTTCACGTTATCGGTAGCAAAGCAGAACTTAAAGAACTTTGCCATATCGACGGGGATATCGAACTCCATAGACCATATATCGACGAATGTAAATTCGAGTGTGAATGTGGTGGCACGTTCGTTCGCGAAAGCGAAGTTATGGACTGTTGGTTTGACTCTGGCTCTATGCCTTTTGCTCAATACCACTATCCATTTGAAAACAAAGAATTGTTTGAAAGCCATTTCCCTGCAGACTTTATAAGTGAAGCAATTGACCAAACGCGTGGTTGGTTCTACACATTGCTTGCAATTTCCACCTTGCTTTTCGATAAAGCGCCCTTTAAGAACTGTATAGTTTTAGGACATGTTAATGATAAGAACGGTATCAAAATGAGTAAGCATAAGGGCAACGTAGTTGATCCATGGTCAATCCTTGACAAACAGGGTGCAGACGCTGTTCGTTGGTATTTCTATACAGGCTCAGCGCCATGGCTTCCATCAAGATTTTACGAAGAAGCCGTTTCAGAAGCGCAAAGAAAATTCATGGGCACGCTTTGGAATACTTACGCATTCTTTGTTCTCTACGCTGATATCGACAAATATAACCCAGCAGACTATAAGTTAGAAGACTGCAAACTTACCCTTATGGATAAGTGGGTGTTATCAAAACTCAACACGTTGGTTAAAACTGTTGATAAAGGGCTTGCAGAATATAACATATTCGACAGCGCAAGGGCGCTTTCAGCATTTACCGACGACCTTTCTAACTGGTATATCCGCCGTGGTAGAGAGAGATATTGGGGACATGAAATGACCGACGATAAAATCGCGGCATACACAACCCTTTGGACGGTTTTAGTTACTATGGCTAAAATTTCCGCACCATTCACCCCATTCATGGCAGAAAGCATCTATCAAAACCTCGTTCCAAACTTCTTTAAGGACGCACCTTTATCCGTGCATCTTTGCAAATTCCCAGAAGTTAACGAAAATATGATTGACGCGTCGCTTGAAGAAGGTATGCAAAACGTTCTCGACATCGTTGTTTTAGGCCGTGCTTGTAGAAATACTTCTAACATCAAAAACCGTCAGCCTTTATCTAAGGTTTTCGTATGCTCTGAAAGAAAGACTGAATTAACCGAAGGTCTTCTCAATATCGCAAAAGACGAACTTAACGTTAAAGACGTTGAATATTTATCAGACGCGTCAAGATTCGTTTCATATAAACTTAAACCACAACTAAAAACTTTAGGACCAAAATATGGTGCTAAACTTGGAAAGGTTAAAGCATTCTTAGAAAGTTGCGATGCAAACAAAGTAGTTGCAACCGTAAAAGCAGGCGAAGTTTATAAAACTGAATTCCAAGGCGACAACTTTGAATTTGCATTAGAAGATTTACAAATCTTTACTGAAAGCGCACAAGGTTTCGTGTCTGCAAGTGACAACGGCTTGACTATCGTGTTAGATACTAACGTTACCGAAGAACTTAAAGCAGAAGGAAATCAAAGAGAACTCATCTCTAGGATTCAATCAATGCGTAAAGACGCAGGCTTTGAAGTTACTGATAGAATTACGGTTAACTTTGTTTGCGACAGTCAAGAAATCAAGAATGCAATTCTTTCTGAAAACTTAAAATCAGTCGTTCTTGCAAGTAGCGTTAGCGAAGGCGATGCTGACGGATTTGCTAAGGACTTAGACGTTAACGGTCAAACTTGTAAGGTTATAATCAATAAGGCGAACGCGTAATGAAAACGGCAGATTGGAAGTCTTATTCGGTTATTGCCACGGGCGACGGCTATAAGCTTGAAAAGTGGGGAAACGTAACCCTGCTTAGACCAGATCCACAAGTTATTTGGAAAAGTTCTTTGGATATGGATAACTACAAAGGACTTTCCGCCAAATATATTCGTAGTGAATCGGGCGGTGGCAGATGGCTTATAAAAGGCAAAATGCCAGACGAGTGGAATATTACCTATAAAGACTTGACGTTCAAGATAAAGCCCATGGGCTTTAAGCATACGGGACTTTTCCCCGAACAAGCGGTTAACTGGGACACTATGCGTTCACTCATAGAAAACGCAGGTAGAGAAATAACTGTGTTAAACCTTTTTGCATACACGGGCGGTGCAACCGTAGCGTGCGCAAAATCGGGGGCAAAAGTAACGCACGTTGACTCTGCTAAGGGCATGGTAGAACGTGCAGGTGAAAACGTTAGGCTATCGGGCGTGCAAGACGGCAAGGTTAGGTATATTATCGACGACTGTAAAAAGTTCGTAGAACGTGAAATTCGTCGTGGTAGAAAATACGATGCGATTATCATGGATCCACCAAGCTACGGCAGAGGCCCTAACGGTGAAATGTGGAAGTTAGAGCACGAACTTTACCCACTCGTAGAACTTTGTCAAAAGGTTTTGTCGGATAACCCATTGTTCTTTTTAATAAACAGTTATACAACGGGGCTTCAACCCCAAGTAATAAAAAACATACTTCAAAAAACCGTTGCTAAATCTAACGGTGGAACGGTTACCGCATACGAAGTTGGCTTAAACACTTGTGAAGAAGGAGTTATTCTCCCTTGCGGAAACAGCGGTATGTGGATAAACGAATAATTTTTTGGAAAACATTATGGAAGAATTAACTATACTTCACGAAGACAATCATATAATCGTGGTGCTAAAACCTCAAAACGTTCCCACTTGTGAAGACAGTAGTAAGGACAAAGATATGCTCACAATGATAAAAGAGTATATTAAAGAAACTTACGACAAGCAAGGCAACGTATATTTAGGTTTAGTTCATAGATTAGATAGACCTACGGGTGGCGTAATGGTTTTTGCTAAATCAAGCAAAGCCGCTTCAAGGCTTTCAGAACAAATGCGCGAAGGCGATTTTGAAAAGCGTTATTATGCTACGTTAGTGGGTGTTCCAAGAGAAGAAAAGGCTACTTTAACGCACTACATGAAAAAGAACGCAGTAAATAATATGGTTTACGTTTGTGAGCCTACTGTTGACGGCGCAAAGTTTGCCGAACTTGACTATCAAGTATTGGAAAGTGTAAATGGACTTTCCCTTGCAGACGTTCGTTTACACACGGGCAGAAGCCACCAAATCCGCGTTCAAATGAATGCTATAGGTTGTCCTGTATACGGCGATATGCGTTACGGCGGAGAAAAAGCAAAGAAAGGTTATCTTGCGCTTTGGGCATATTACTTAGCGTTTACCCACCCCGTTAGCAAAGAAAGAATGGTGTTTAGGGTTCAACCACCAAAAGACAACACGCCTTGGAACTTATTTAATACGGAAAAATCGGTTACTATATTTAAACCGCTTAGCTAATAGAAAAGGAGAATTATTATGGCTAAAATTACAGAAAACACTTTAATTTTTGACGCTCTTCAAATCAACCCAAAAGCTGGTGAAATTTTAATGGCACACGGCATGCATTGTTTAGGTTGCGCACTCGCTCACGGCGAAACTGTTGGTGAAGCAGCAGACGTTCACGGTGCAGACCTTCAAAAGATGCTTGAAGAATTAAACGATATTCAAGACTAATTTTAAAAATAGGAAAAAGAAAATGAGTGATAATACTCGTGAAACTAACGCTTTTACTGAAGAAAACAACTGCGTAGATACAGAGTTTATCAAGTGTGATGGTTGTGGAGCGAACATGGTTTTCGATCCCGACAAACAAGTGTTAAGTTGTCCGCATTGTGGAAGTCAAAAACAGTTTAACTTGCATACTTATGCTGACGAGATAAATTTATCCGAAGGGTTTAGTGAAGATCGTTGGGAAGGAAACGTTGACCAATACGAGTGTGATAACTGTGGCGCTAAGGTCGTATTAAGCGCAGGCGAAACGGCAAACAAGTGTCCTTTTTGCGGAACAGCGCACGTTCAAAAGAGTCAAAGCCTAACAGGCTTAAAGCCGAACGCATTACTTCCTTTTACCTTTGGTAAAGACCGCGCGTTAGAACTCAGTAAAGCATGGGCAAAGGGCAAGTTTTTTGCACCAAAGAAGTTTAAGAAAAAACTTCAAGCGGAAAACGTAAACGGGGTATACGTGCCTTGTTTTACCTTTGACAGTTGGACTACGTCGGAATACGTGGGCAGAATAGGTAGAACGTATACGAGAACGGTAGGTTCTGGCAAAAATCGTAGGGTAGAAACTTATACGGTATGGAAAGACATATCGGGCGTTCACTATGATAATTTTGACGACTTGTTGTTTAGCGCTGGTAGTAAATGCGACCAAAAGCAAATAAACAAACTCGCTCCGTTTGATACCAACAACTCTAAGATTTACGACGAGAATTATTTACTTGGTTTTATGGCATACCGCTACGATTATGAAATATCTTCATGCTGGGGTATGGCAAAAAACGTTATCGATTCTTCGGTTAGGTCAAACATTTTAAGTGGATACGTTTACGACAAGGTCGCTTATCTTAACGTTTCAACTCGCCACGATAAGGTAACTTATAAATACGTAATGCTCCCTGTATACGTTGGCAATTTTAACTACGCAAAAAAACCTTATAATTTTTACATAAACGGCAACACGGGTAAAGTTTGGGGAAAAACTCCAAAATCGTTCTGGAAAATACTTCTCACGGTGGCAATACCTATCGGTGTGGTAGTCGGTGGGTGGTTTATCCTACGCGCGTTAGGGGTAATATAAAGGTTTTTAGCGAGTTTAGGTAAAAAATTAAAAAAACATATTGATTTAACTGCCTAAATGATGTATAATTTATTAGATTAGGCAAATAGAGAATGGGGCAATGCTCCATAGGAGGCAAAAATGAAAAAAGGAACGTCAATTGTGTTATTGTCGATACTCTCAGTCATTATGGCGTTTGTATTGGTAATGACCTTTGTCCGCTTCCCTGTAGGGACGAATAAGAACTACAACTCTTTGCTCGGTGCGATAGAACTTGACCACGGCATGAGTGAGAGTGCAGTTTACACGCTTGAACTTGATCCGCTCACAGTAGCGCCATCAGATAGCGAAATGGACTGTTTAATGGAAACACTAAGCACCCGTTTAGATATGCTTGGTTTTGAAAACCATTCAATCAAAGCTATTAAGAACTCAAAATCAAACGTATACGATATCAGATTAGAATTAAACCCTAATTTGGATAATTATTACGAGCCAAATACCGAAGTTTTAAATTCAATAGTTAAAACAGCGGTAAAATATGGCGAATTAAAGTTCTTTAGTGGCACGAGCGCAAGTTCAATGACCAACGAATTATTTACTGATATTAATCCTATAAAGGAAGCAAAATCAGTAGGTTATAGTGATCTTTCGGGCGGTTACGGTGTATCAATCACCTTTACTGACGAAGCTTACGACAAAATGGTTGAACTTATGAACGAAGGCGAATTCTTCCTTAAAATTACTTTTGGTGACGAAACCTTGTTAGAAAGTTCAAGCGCACTTACCGAAGGCTATTTTATGGAACAATCCATCACCTTTACCACCAACACCGAAGAAGCTGCAAGTCAGTTAGTTCTTCAAATTGTTTCAGGTGGCTTTGGCTATAAATACAACGTATCGTCTCATGCTATGGTTGCTCCATATTTAGGCGACAACGTTTCAACCCTTTCAGTAATAGCAATCGGTGCAGTATTGCTCGCAGCAATGGTTGCATTAATTATAATGAATAAGGGCTTTGGTATTGCAACGTCGCTTTCTATTCTTGCTTTTGCATTATTAGAAGTATCAATGCTTATCCTTATCCCAGGAATTAAACTTTCTATCGGCGGTGTAATAGGCATCTTATTTGCAAGCATACTTGCTATAGATGGAATGGTTGTAACCGCAAAGAGAGTTAAAGAAGAACTTCATTCAGGCAAAACTGTTAAGTCGGCAATACGTTCTGGATTTAGACGCGCGCTTATTCCAAACCTTAACGCATGCGTAATTTCCGCAATATTATCAATTCTTCTTTTCGCGTTCACTACCGCAGAAGTTAAGTTGTTTGCAATTACCTTTGGTATAGGTAGTGTTCTTGCAGGAATAGCATCGCTCGTATTTGCAAGAATGTTCATTGCTTTACTTCTTCCCCTTGTTAAGAACAAGGAAAATTTCTTAAACGTTAAAAAGGAGGAGGCATAAGTTATGAAATTCAGCATCAACGGCAAATATAAAATTTGGGTTATATTAACAGTTGCAATTTTAGTAATTGGCTATACCTTATTCGGAATATTCGGCTTTAACCAAACGGCTGACTATAAAGATTCTTACGAAGCAGTCGTATCTATGGATACACAGTTAGAAGTAACTACTGAGAAGTTAGAACAAACGGCTGACGCATATTTACAAAATAAAGGCTATAAAGTTGTTGAGTTTGCAACTGAAAGAGTAGACGGACCTATCGGTCGCTATTCAATCATCTATAAGTTTGATAAAGACGTAAAACTTGATGCAGATGCAATGCAAACCTATCTTACTTCAAAACTCGGTAGCGCGTCTATCGTAATAGAAGTAGAATACAACAACGTTGTTAATCCATATGTAAACGAAGGTATCGGTTGGGTGCTTCTCGCAGTGGGAATCACAATGATTGCAGTATTCGTGTATATGTTCTTTATGGAAAAGGTTGCAGGCGCAGTTTCAGTATTAGCAAGTTCTGTTTTGTCAGCACTCATGTTCGTAGCACTTCTCGGTGCAACAAGAATCCCTGCTAATCCATTTGCTCTCGCTTGTTGCTTAGCTTCATCTGTTCTTTCTGCAATTCTTTCTGCAGGATTAGTAAACAGATTTAAAGAACAAATTAGATTAAACCAAGCAAAAACCGTGAATGCAGAAAAGCTTTCATACAGGGAAATTGCTGATTTATCTGCAAAAGACTCATTCCTTAGATTCACTTTTGTTGCAGGCGCTATTGTCTTAGCATCAGCACTTATGGTGGCAATCGGCTCAACGTATATTAAGTTCTTAGGTCTTCAAGTTCTCGTAGCAGGCGCTACTGCTATATTCTCATCGCTCATCGGTGTAACATTGCTTTGGCCAGTTCTTAAAAGTATTAAAAAATAAAAGCCTAAAAGGTATTTAAACAAGGCGGAAAGTTCTTTCCGCCTTGTTTTATAAGATGTTATTCTTTTATATGGCGTTACAATAGTAAAATAAAGAAAATGCAAATTGTTTACGGAGAAAAACTAAATAAAGAAAAGGAGAGTTTAGTAAGTGCTATTTCTCAAGAGTGTGGGGTATTAAAAGATACCGCATGTCTTTTGGTATACAGAAATATACAAAACGTAGAACAAGCAAAAAACTTTCTCAATCCTTCTAAAAACAATTTTCATAACCCATACTTGTTTTCACAAATGCAAACGGCGGTAGACGTTATAAATGAAGTTGTTAATAAAGGTGGAAATATTCTAATTTTTGGCGACTATGATGCCGACGGAATTTGCGCGACAACGACGTTAAATTTTGCATTAAATGAAATGGGAATAACCCCAATTTTAATCGTTCCAGAACGTGAAGACGGATATGGTTTGAGTGTTGAAAAAATTCTTTCTATACATAGTAAAACGCCAATAGATTTACTCATAACTGTTGACTGTGGAATATCAGAAAAACAAGCGATAGAGCAGTTAAAAGAAAAGGGTATTTGCGTTATTGTAACCGACCACCACGAACCGCCAAATATTCTTCCCGACTGTATAATTATAAACCCAAAAACGATAGGGGAAACCTATCCGTTCGACGGGTTGTGCGGTGCAGGTGTAGCTTATAAATTAGCAACCGCTTTAATAGGTGAAAAAGCCGAAAAATATTTAGATATTGTAGCCGTTGCAACCGTTGCTGATAGCATGCAACTCACAGGCGAAAATAGGGATATAGTCTTTGAAGGGCTAAAACTTTTTAACAACGGAAATATGCGCCCTGTATTTAAATATTTACTTGGCGAAAGCGATAAACAAGTTAACGCAGGTAGTTTGGCTTGGATAATCGCACCAAGGGTAAATGCGGGCGGTAGAATGGGCGATGCAAACGCGTCCTTAAAATTGTTTATATCCAAAGACGAAAACCAAATCAAAAACCTTTCCAAAATGCTAAACGAGTATAACGTTCTTCGTCAAACGGAGTGTGAAAGGGTTTTTGAACAAGCAATATTGCAAATTAAGCAAAAAGAACTTTATCGCAACCCTGCAATATGTGTCGTAGGTGAAGATTGGAGCGCAGGCGTAGTTGGAATTGTTGCTTCAAAAGTAGTAGAAGCATATAATCGCCCCGCAATAATTTTTGCTAAGCAAGACGGTCACCTAAAAGGCTCTGCAAGAAGCGTTGACCACATAAATATTTTTAATGCAATCGATAGCGCAAAAGAACATCTCATAGACTTTGGTGGACACTCTCAAGCGGCAGGCGTATCCGTAGAAATAGAAAAATTCGAGCATTTTTACAATGCCTTAAACGAATATATTTATAAGCTTTACGGCGACGTTGAACTTGATAAAAAAATCTATTGTGACTGGGAAATTAATACCCCCGTTTCGCTTGATTTTGCAAGGGAAATCAACCTTTTAGAGCCGTTTGGTGTAGGGAACAAAAAACCTGTTTTTTGCACAGAGGTGGATAACCTTTTGCAAGTTTTTCCATTAAAGGAAAACTCTCCGCATTACACCTTTTATACAAAGGCAATGCAAATGCTTTATTTCAATGCCGAAAACAGTTTAGAACTTCTTAACTTACCCGTTAAAAAGAAGATAATTTTTGACGTAAACTATTCGGTATTCCGTTCGACCGAAAGCGTAAAAGGATTTGTAAAACAAGTTATTCCCGATTATAACGACCTTGCTTTTTTATCTCCTTATTTATTAAGAGACCAACTCCTTAATCTTTTAAACGAGCAATGTGAATTAAAAGAGGTAGACTATAAGAGCGACTTAATTGAAAAGGGATACGGCACGGTATATGCGATATCGAACGTAGAAACCTTAAATAAATACGACACAAATGGACTCAGCATTCACTTATTTTCCCCCGAACAGTCGGCAGGTCGAAACTGCATAGTGTTTGCGCTAAGAGACCTTCCAGAAGAATACAAAAAGGTTGTTTACTTGGATAAACCTATTGCATGCAAGCAAACTCACGCAGAGCAATATTTAGTAAAAGGAATAAATGCGTTTGAAAGTTTAAAAAATCTCGATTTTTCAAGAGAAGCTTTTGGGCAAATTTATAATTGTTTGTGCGGATTTTGTGATAAACCTTTTTACAACTCGGCATGGTTTGTAACGGCAAATAACTGTCCGTTTGATAAAACACTTGTGTTAATAGCAAGTGAAGTGTTTTTAGAACTTGGTTTTTTCACTATAGAAAAGGGAAAACTCATTAGACAACAAGGCGAAAAAAACGCATTGACAAATTCAGTTATATATAGTAAAATTCTAAATATAAAGGGTGTATAATGTTTAGCATTTACGAGCATTTGGAATCGGTCTATCAAGGCGAAGATTTAAAACTCGTCCATAAGGCGTTCGATTTCTCAAAAGAAGCACATAAAAATCAAAAGCGCGCGTCGGGTGAAGAGTATTTTATTCACCCATGTTTTGTTGCGCGCATTTTAGTTGATTTAGGGCTTGATGCTTCAACAGTAGCCGCTGCATTTTTACACGACGTTATTGAAGATACGCCTGTTTCTGAAGGCGATATAAAAAACATCTTTGGTGAAGAAGTTTTAGAACTCGTTTTAGGCGTAACAAAATTAGAAAAGATAGAATTTACTTCGCTCGAACAAGAGCAAGCGGAAAACTTCCGTAAGCTTTTTGTGGCGATGGCAAAGGATATAAGAGTTATAATAATAAAGCTCGCAGACCGCTTGCATAATATGCGTTCGCTTAACTTTTTATCTAAGGAACGTCAACAAAAAATCGCAAGGGAAACGTTAGAAATTTACGCTCCGCTTGCAGGCAGACTCGGTATTAGTCAAATCAAGTGCGAACTTGAAGACCTTTGCTTAAAATATTTAGAGCCTGATTTTTATGAATACTTGGTTACCAACATAGACGCAAGAGTTAAAGAATCGGTCAATCTTGTTGACCAGGTAATCGCGCAGGTAAAAACCATTCTTAACGAAAGCAACGTTAAGGGCGAAGTATTGGGTAGGAGAAAGCACCTTTATAGTATCTATCGTAAGATGAAGCAAAAAGGTAAAACTCTTGACCAAATTTACGATTTAGTCGCAATAAGAATCATAGTAAACACAGTTGACGAATGCTACGAAGTATTCGGCAAAATTCACCATATTTGGAAGCCTGTTCCAGGCAGAATTAAAGACTATATAGCGACTCCCAAGCCCAATATGTATCGTTCTTTGCATACCACAGTCGTAACAAATTTTGGTAGATTTTTCGAGATACAAATAAGAACGTATGAAATGAATCACGCAGCCGAATACGGTATCGCGGCACATTGGAAATACAAAGAAAAGGGCGACGGAAACGAACTCGACACCCGTTTAAGCTGGATAAGAGAAGTTATGGAATGGCAGGGCGGTCTAAAAGATAGCCGTGAATTTTTAAGTTCTCTTAAAGGCGACGTTTATAGTTCAGAAGTATTGGTGTTTACGCCAAAAGGCGACGTTATAAGCCTTCCAAAAGGCGCAACGCCATTGGACTTTGCATACCACATTCACTCGGCGGTAGGAAACCGTTGCGTGGGTGCAAAAGTTAACTCTAAAATGGTTCCACTACACACCGAACTTCACGTAGGCGATATAGTAGAAATCGTTACTTCGCAAAACTCAAAAGGCCCGTCGTGGGATTGGCTTAAAATAGTAAAAAGCCCGAGCGCACGCGTTAAGATAAAGCAGTTCTTCAAGCGCGAAATGAAAGACGAAAACGTCAAGATGGGTAAAACCATGCTTGAAGAAGAAGCAAAGCGCAGGGGTTATAAATTATCTGAAATATTTACAGACGAAGCATTCTTAGTTATTTCTTCTAAGATGTCGTTTAATGGTCAAGAAGAAATGTTCGCTTCGGTTGGTTTTGGCGCGGTTTCCGCAAGCCAAGTAATCTTAAAACTCATAGATTACTATAAAAAGCAACAACCAAAAACTCAAATTGAAAGCATGGTTTCCACTTCAAAAAAACGCGCAAGTGGCGTAACCGTTCGCGGAATGGACGGGCTTTTAGTGCGTTTTGCAGGGTGTTGTAACCCTGTTCCGGGTGATCAAATTATAGGCTTTATCTCACGTGGTAGGGGTGTAACCGTTCATAGAAAAGACTGTTCTAACTTAAAACACGTAGAGAATGATAGACTAATCGAAGTTTCGTGGACAGACCACTCAAATTCATGCTTTAACGTAGGCATAGAAGTAATAGGCAACACTCAGGCGGAAATACTTTCAGCCGTGGCGTCTATATGCGCTATTCAAAAGTTGGAAATAGTATCAACTAACGGTAGAATAGATGCGAAAACAAGGCGTGTTGTGGTTAACTTTAATATAAGAATTAACGATAAAGACGAACTTGATAAACTAATTTCAAAACTCAGACAAGAACCAAAAATAGTAGAAGTGTTCAGGACGAATAACTAATGAAGTTGTATCATTTACCAACGGGGTTGCTTCACGTCAACGCATATTTTTTGGTAAACCCCCAAACAAATAACGCCATTTTAATTGACGGTGGCGAGAGTTATAAAGCGATAAAAAAAGCCGAACAAGACTTAGGAGTAAAAGTAACCGCGTTGCTTTTAACACACGCGCATTTCGACCATGCGGGTAACGCACGCGCCCTTCAAAAAGACGGCGTTAAAGTATATATAAGTAAAATAGACGCTCCAAAGCTCAAAAACGGTCTTAACCTTGCAGGCGATTTCGGTAGACAATTTGAACCGCTCGATGCTGACGTTTTGGTGGATGACGGGGACGAATTACAAATTGAAGGAATTACGGTAAAAGTTATTGCAACCCCAGGTCATACCGACGGTTCGGTAACCTTTATGGTGGACGATATGCTGTTTACGGGGGATACGCTATTTTTACAATCGGTTGGTAGAACAGACTTTCCTACGGGGGATAAAAATCAGTTAATAAACTCGGTTAAACGCTTATTTAATCTTGACGGGGAATACAAGGTATACCCAGGACACGAAGACTTTACAACCCTTTCACACGAAAGAAAATACAATATGTTTGTTGATTATGATTGATAGTGATTTACAAAACTTTATACCCGATTTAAGAGAAGTAGAAAATCTTTTTAACGGTGGTGAATTAAAAATTCGCCACCGCTTTTCCATGGGCGAAAATAAACTCGTGAATACCGTAACAGTAAACGGTCAAACCTACGCATATGGGAATATTGTTCCCGAGTTTACCGATAAGACGGTGGAAAAACGCTATATTAAAAGGTATGCAAAACTTTCCCTTTATAAAGCACTCTCAAAGTTTACGGGCAAAGATATGCCGTGGGGCGCTTTGACGGGTATAAGACCAACAAAACTTGCATACCAACAAATGGAAGAAACGGGCGAGTTTGAAGACTTTTTTATAAACGTAATGAAGGTTTCCGAAAACAAAACCGACCTTACTAAAAAAGTTATAAACTCTCAAAAGGGTTATTATGAAAAGAACGATTTAAACACCGATTTTTTCGTTTTTATTCCTTTCTGTCCGTCAAGGTGTAAATATTGTTCGTTTATAAGTGCGGACATAAAGCACGCAAGCCGTTTTGTTGACGATTATGTTGATTCTTTAATTGAAGAAATTCGTGCAAGCGCACCCTTGATAAAAAAACTAAGAAGCATATATATCGGTGGCGGAACGCCCGTGGCACTTCCCAATGACAAACTAACACGCGTTCTAAAAGAAATTGATATAATAAACAGCGGTGTAGAATACACGGTAGAGGCGGGTAGACCTGACGCAATAAACGCTGAAAACCTTGCGATACTTAAAGACTTTGGCGTTACGAGAATTTGTGTAAACCCCCAAACCTTTTCTGATAAAACTCTCACTCTTTTAGGCAGAAATCACACGGCAAAAGACGTGTTTACTGCGTATGACCTTGCTAAAAAAGACTTTGCCGTAAATATGGACTTAATAGCAGGGCTTTCTGGCGAAAAGTTTAGTGATTTTCAAAACAGTTTAGATACTGCAATATCCTTAAATCCCGAAAATATAACGGTGCACACTTTGTGCGTAAAGAAAGGCTCTTATCTTGCCGAAGAAACGGACAGACTTCCCGAAGGTGAAGTTGAAAACATGGTGGAATACTCCCACAAAACGTTGCAGAACGCGGGGTATAGCCCATATTACCTATACCGTCAAAAGTATATGGCAGGCAACTTAGAAAATACGGGATATGCAAAGGACGGAAAAGTTTGTGTCTACAATATAGACGTTATGGAAGAAATAGCGCAAAACGTATCGTGCGGTGCAAACGCCGTAACTAAAAGAGTATTCAACGGCGGAGAAAGGATAGAAAGGATAGCGTCTCCAAAAGACATTCAAACTTATCTTAATAAAAGTGGAGATATAATACAAAACAAGTTAAAATTTTTTGAATAAGGGGTAAAATCTGTAAAATAACGGTTAATTTTAGTGGACAAAGATATTTTAATTTGTTATAATAAACAGGCTTAATACTCTGGCAAGGGTTGCGGATTCTCCACCCAACACTTTGTCACGAGCGGACTAATCCATAAAAATAGGAGGTAAAAAACAATGGATAAAGCAAGAAAGACAGAAATCATTAAGAAGTTTGGCGCACACGAAGGTGACACAGGTTCTACCGAAGTTCAGGTAGCACTTTTAACCGAAAGAATCAATCATTTAAATGAACACTTAGCAAAGAACATTCACGATAATCATTCACGTCGTGGTTTGTTAAAAATGGTTGGTGAACGTCGTGGTCTTTTGAAGTATTTACAAGAAGTTGACATCGAAAGATACAGAAAACTCATCCAAGATTTAGGTTTAAGAAAGTAAAAAACGGGGCGGCATTATTTTTTGTCGCCCAATTTTTGTTAAAAAAGGGTTAAAAATTGAAATTGTGCGCATACGCGGGGTGCGTAGGCGTTTCAAAATATAAGAGTTGAAATAGGAGAAAAAGAAAATGACACCAACTTACAGACAATTCAAAACAACGCTCGGTGGCAGAGAATTAGTTATTGAGACAGGCAAATATGCTGAACAAACTAACGGTTCTTGCGTAGTTCGTTGTGGAGAAACAGCAGTTATGGTAAACGTTACCATGGCAGACAAACCAAGAGACGGAATGGATTATTTCCCCTTGGGCGTAGACTTTGAAGAAAAAATGTATTCTATCGGCGCAATCCCCGGTGGCTTCAAAAAGAGAGAAGGTAGAGCATCAGATAAGGCTATCTTAACCAGCAGACTTATCGATAGACCTATCCGTCCTTTATTCCCCAAAGGATTGTTTAACGACGTAATCGTTATTGCAACCGCTTTATCGGTAGAACCGGATATCCAACCCGAAGTATTAGCAATGATTGGTAGTTCAGTTGCTATCAGCATTTCAGATATACCATTTGCAGGTCCTACGGGAAGCGTAGTTGTAGGTATCGTTGACGGCGAATACGTTATCAACCCCGACTGTGCACAAAGAGAAAAGAGCACACTTACTTTAAACCTTGCAGGCACCAAAGATGCAATCATGATGGTTGAAGCAGGTGCAAAAGAAATCTCTGACGACGAAATGGTAGGCGCAATTTTATTCGGCCACGAAGAAATCAAACGTCTTTGCGCATTCCAAGAAGAAATCGTTAAAGAAATCGGCAAGCCAAAGAGAGAAATGGAATTATATCACATTCCAGAAGAAATCGACAATGCTGTTCGTGAATTTGCAAGCGATATGCTTGATAAAGCGCTCGATACTTTTGACAGAAAAGTTCGTCAAGACGGTCAAGATGCTGTAGAAAAGGCAACTTTAGAACATTTTGCTGAAATTTTCCCTGACAAAGAAAGAGAAATCAAAGACTCTTTATACTACTTAACCAAAGAAAAGGTTAGAGCAAAGATAACCAACTTAGGTGTTCGTCCCGACGGAAGAAAACTCACCGAAGTTAGACCTATTTGGTGTGAAGCAGGCGTTCTTTCAAGAGTTCACGGTTCAGGCATATTCACCAGAGGACAAACTCAAGTTATGTCAACTTGCACACTCGGTATGCTTTCTGAAGCACAAAAGTTAGAAGGACTTGACGGCGAATCTGAAAAGAGATATATGCACCAATACAACATGCCTGGATACGCTTCTGGCGAAGCTAAGCCATTAAGAAGCCCCGGTAGACGTGAAATCGGTCACGGCGCTTTAGCAGAAAGAGCATTAGAACCTGTAATTCCATCACCTGAAGAATTCCCATACGCAATCAGAATCGTATCAGAAGTTCTTTCTTCAAACGGCTCTACTTCACAAGGTAGCGTTTGTGGTTCAACCTTAGCACTTATGGATGCTGGTGTTCCAATTAAAGCTCCTGTAGCAGGTATTGCAATGGGACTTATCAAAGACACCGAAAGCGGTAAAGTATCAATTCTTACCGACATTCAAGGTTTAGAAGACTTCCTTGGCGATATGGACTTTAAGGTAGCCGGAACAGAAAAGGGTATTACCGCTATCCAAATGGACATCAAAATTAAGGGTATTGACGAAGCTATTTTACGTCAAGCAATCGCACAAGCAAACGTAGGTCGTCAACATATCTTAGGCAAAATGTTAGAAGTTATCGATAAGCCAAGAGCAGAACTTTCTAAGTATGCTCCAAGAATTATCTCTTTCAACATTGATCCCGAAAAAATTGGCGACGTTGTTGGTAAGCAAGGTAAAGTTATTAACAAGATTATCGAAGAAACAGGCGTTAAGATTGACATCGAAGACGACGGAAGAGTTAACGTATGTTGCGTTGGCGACCCTGCACAAGCAGAAAGAGCAAAAGCAATTATTCTTTCTATCGCAAGAGATCCTGAAGTAGGCGACATGTTTATTTCTGAAGTAGTTCGTATTCTTCCAAAGGTAGGCGCATTCTGTGAACTTGCTCCTGGTAAAGATGGTTTAATCCACATTTCCAAAATGAGTAGCAAGCGTATCGAAAGCGTTGAAGAAGTGCTTCATATCGGCGACAAGGTAAAAGTAGAAATTATCAAAATCGGCGAAAAGGGTATTGACCTTAAACTTCTTGAAATCGTTAACGATTAATTCAAAAAGGCAATAAATAAACTACTAAGCGAAAAATAAAGAATATGCAAGGATTTACCTTGCATATTTTTTTCCCGCTCAGTTCTTAATAAAAAACTATTTTCATAGAATACCCAAAGGGGTAAATTATGAAAAGAAAGTTTAAGATATCCATTATAACAAACCTTATCATATTTGCAGTAGTGTTTTCGGTGCTTGCAGTAACGGTTATACCGCAAAGTTATGAACCTATAAGTGCCAACGGCGAGATAAAAGCAATATATAACGGGGATAGGTCCAAGCCAAACGTTTCGCTCATGTTTAACGTTTACGAAAATACTTCGGTGGTAAACGCCATAATGCAAGAACTCGACAAACGAAACTTAAAAGCCACCTTTTTCGTGGGCGGTTGTTGGGCGGACGATAATGGGGATATGCTAAACTTATTAGTTAAAAACGGGCACGAAATAGCAAACCACGGCTATTTTCATAAAGACCATAAAAAACTCTCATACGACGATAATTTAGAAGAAATTCGTCTAACAGGCGCGATAGTAAAGGCGTTATGTGGGGAAACTCCAACCTTGTTTGCACCGCCTTCGGGCAGTTTTTCACAAAATACGTTAAGTAGTGCAAACAAACTCGGTTATAAAGTTATAATGTGGAGTAAAGACACCATTGATTGGCGAGATAGCGACGTAAAACTAATTGTCAAGCGTGCGACGAATAACGTTACAAACGGTGATTTAATTTTAATGCACCCAAAAGAACACTCGCTAAAAGCGCTTCCGCAAATTCTCGATTACTTTGAAAAAATCGGATTAAAACAAGTAAAAGTGAGCCAAAATATAGGTGCTTATCAAGATTTAGGAGAAAATAATGACGTATAGCAAAAGATATGAAAACGGATTAAGGCTTATCATTGAAAAAATGGAAGGTCTATTTTCCGTAAGCGCAGGCGTAATAGTTGGCACGGGAAGTATTAACGAAAGCCCAGCGGAAAACGGAATTTCACACTTTATTGAACATTGTGTTTTCAAAGGCACGGAAAAGCGTTCGGCTTTTGAGATTTCCGATTATATAGATGGAATAGGCGCAAGTATAAACGCATTTACATCAAAAGAGATAACTTGCTACTACACAAAGTCTACAAGCGAGCATGCAAACGAAACGTTAGAAGTGTTATCTGATATATTCTTTAATTCTAAGTTTGATAAGGCAGAATTAGAAAAAGAAAAAGGGGTAATTTTAGAAGAAATACACATGTCCGAAGATTCTCCCGAAGACGTGCTTTTTGATATGTTATCCGAAAGTTTTTATGGCAAAACGGGGTTAGGACAAACTATTTTAGGACCTGCAAGTAATATCCGTCACTTTACCAAAAAAGACGTTGACGACTATATGGACAAGTATTACACAGCCGATAACGTAGTAATCTCAGTCGCAGGAAACGTTGACGTCAAGGAAATAGAACAAGCGGTTGATTTATACTTTGCTAAAAAGTTCACAAGAATTAAATGCGCCAACAAAACGGGCGTAGTTCAAACTCAAACTAATAATTTATATAAGTATAAGAAAATTGAGCAAGCACACGTAGGACTTGCAATGCCATCTTTTTCGATGACAGACGATAGAAAAGACGCCTTAAACGTTGCAAGCATAATTTTTGGCGGCGGAATGAGCAGTAGACTTTTCCAAAAAATAAGAGAACAAATGGGACTTGCATATAGCGTGTATTCGTATTTGTCGGCATATGCTAACCAAGGGGTTATAGAAATATATGCAGGCGTAAACCCCGATTCGCGTGATAAAGCCACCCAAAAAATTATTGAAGAAATCAAGCGCCTTAAAGATGAAGGCATAACCGAGCAAGAGTTTTTGCGTGGGCGCGAACAAATAAAAAGTTCGTTTATAATGAGTAGAGAAAGCACGTCTTCGCAAATGCTGATGTTTGGTAAATATATGCTTTACATGAATGAAGAATTTAGCGTAGAGCAAAAGATAAAAGACTTTGAACGTTTAACCAAAAAACAAGTAGAAAGCGCAATCGAACAGAGTTTTGATTTAAGCCAAATGGCATGCGCAACCTTTGGACCAAAACGCACGGCGTTAAAGGTGTAAAAAACAAGAAAAATAAAAGACTTTCGTTTTTAATGCGGAAGTCTTTTTTTATGCTCTTATAGAATATATTTAATATATCGAAGATAGGAGCGTTTATGAAAATAGTAAGGGCATCGTCAGCAATATTAGGAATACTTTGTGTAGTTTTTTGCGTTTTGCTTGGCGGAAAAATATCGAATACACCAAAGCAATTAAAAAGTAGCCCCAAGCAAACGGTTATAACTCTCTGGCACGTAGACACTTTTGAGGGTGGGCAAGGTTCAAGAAAGCAATTTTTGTTAAAAACCGCAAGGCGATTAGAAAGTGTAGAGCAAGGGGTTTTAGTATCTGTAATAGAGCATACGCCCGAAAGTATAAAAGACGCTTTTGACAAAGGTCAAATTCCCGATATGGTATCTTATGCGAACGGAATTCGCGTGGAGAACTTAAAAGAGATTTCAATTAACTTAGCGTTCAGCGGTGGTAACGTAGACGGCAAAACGTATGCCCTGCCGTGGTGTAGGGGCGGTTACGTGGTAATTGCTAAAAAGTCAAGTAAAGTAAACGTAACTGAAAATGCTTTTGAAAATATGATAGTGTCAAAAGGAGCGTTTAATCAGCCGTTATGCGCCTTAGCGTTAGAAGAAATAAGGGTAAAGAACATTAAAATTCTTTCCCCGCAAGATGCTTTTTGGGAATTTGTCAACAGTAAAGACGGAGTAATGATAGGAACGCAAAGAGATATCGTCAGAGCAAACAACTTGAATTTAGAAATATCAAGCCGTCCTTTAACTAAGTTTAACGACCTTTTTCAATACGTAAGCGTTACAACTAACGACCAAGCAAAAAATATGCTTTGTCAAAAATATTTAAGCGTATTGTTTTCGTTGGAAACTCAAAAAGAGTTAACAAATTTATCAATGCTTAGTAATTACTATTCCATTGGCTTTGAAAACGAACATCTTCAAAAATTGCAACAACTTAACAGTTTTAGCACCTTATCCGCGTTTGCCGATAGCCTTACCTTAAAAAACGTGCATTCACTTTCTGAGGACGTAGTAAGCGGACAAATTAATA
The DNA here is from genome assembly GCA_017501885.1 of Clostridia bacterium. GTDB lineage: Bacteria > Bacillota > Clostridia > Christensenellales > Borkfalkiaceae > UBA1259. The sequence continues at coordinate 27,510 of JAFVWA010000257.1, forward strand.
TGCTTGATAAATTAAAAAATTTGACGGTATAACCTTGAAAAAATAACAAAAATATAGTAGAATGATATAAGGAGTCATATGGACTTTAAAGAGCAATTAAAAAGTCTTTACGCAATAACTTTATCCGAAGACGAACCTATGAGCGAGCATACGGGTTACGGGGTAGGAGGAAAAGCAAAATACTTTGTAACAGTTTATTCTGCTCGCGCGCTTTCACAAGTCATGCAACTTTGTGATGAACACAGGGTTAAATATAAAATAATAGGCAACGGCACAAACCTTTTATTTAGCGATAAAGGGTTTGAAGGGGTTGTTATAAGCCTAAAAGGGCTAAGCGTTATCACTCATGAAAACGGAATAGTAAGGGCAACGGCAGGCGTTAGGCTTTGCGACTTAGTGCTGTTTTCGGCAGAGTTTGGATTGTTTGGTGGAGAAACGCTTGTAGGTATACCTGCAACTGTCGGTGGAGCAACCGTAATGAACGCAGGGGCATACGGTTATAGCATTTCAGACTTCATACAAAGCGTAACCACAGTAAAGAAAGGAAAACTCATTAAATACGATAAAAACCAATGCGGTTTTTCATATAGACGTAGCGTTTTTCAAAATAGAAAAGAAGCGATTATAAGCGTTGATTTTCGTTTTAAGCAAGGAAAGGGGAAGGAGATTCCGCAAGAACTTATAAAACGCTGTAAACAAATAAGAAACAACGTTCAACCAAAAGGCAAAAGTTGTGGTTCGGTTTTCAAAAATCCAAACGGCGACTATGCGGGTAGGCTTATAGAATGCGCAGGACTTAAAGGGTATTCGGTTGGTAATGCAAGCATATCCTTAAAACACGCAAATTTTATAATTACTAAAAAGGGCGCAACGGCAGAGCAAGTTTATAAGCTTATAACGTCCGTTCAAAAAATTGTAAAAGAAAAATTCGGCATTTCGCTTACAAGAGAAGTGGAGTTAGTCGGGGAGTTTTAATGAATTTAACGGCAGATTTTCATACGCATACCACGTATAGCCACGGTAAAGGCACGGTTTTGCAAAATGCAATCGTTGCTAAAGAAAAGGGGCTTCAAATGGTCGGAATAACCGACCATGGTTTTGCGCACTCTGTTTTTGGTCTGTCTAAAAGAAAAATCCCCGATTTAATAAACGATTGCAAGAATGCTACCGAAAAAACGGGAGTAAAAGTTTTAGTCGGTATTGAGGCAAATCTTACGTCTACAAAAGGCGACGTTGACTTAAAGCCTAATCTTTACGATAAGTTTGATATCTTTCTTGCAGGCATTCATAAAATGATTTTATTTAAGCCGGGCAGTTGGTTTTCTTTTGGAATACCCAATTTAATGTATTCCACCTTTAATGCAAAAACCGCGCCTAAAAGTCTTGTTAAAAGAACGACAAAAGCGGTGATTGAAGCAATTAAGAAAAATCCAATCGACGTTGTAACACACCTTAATTTTTGCAGTTATTTAGACCCCGTTGAAGTTGCAAAGGTTGCAGCCGACTACGGCACTTATATAGAACTCAATTCCAAGAAAGTACATTTAAGCGACGAAGACCTTTTCGCCGTTTATAACACGGGCGTTCGTTTTGTAATTGATTCTGACGCACATTCGCCTGACAGAGTGGGGGAAATATCTTTAATAGAGCAAACTTTAAAAAGGACAAACTTTCCAATAGATAGAATTGATAATATCGACGGAAAACTTCCGTCTTTCCGCTTTAAGGCGTTTAAGGAGAAATCGTTATGAGTTTTGCAGACAACGTAAAACAAGAACTCTTGTCAAAACCCATAAAGGACACTCATTGTAAAATAGCCTTTTTGGCAGGCATAGTTCGTGGCTCAGGCGTATTATTTGAAAAGGACGACGAATACGGAATTGACGTAAGAGTTCCGTCAGAAGAATGCGCCTTTACTGTAACTATGCTTTTAAAAAGTTTGTTTAACTACGACGTGCGCGAAGTTTCTATTATGGAAAACACTTTATCTAAGAAAGATAAATACGTCATAACCATATCAGGCAAAGGCTCAATGCACGTATTTAAGTCGCTTGGAATCTTTAAAGAAGAAAATAACGAGTTAAGTTTAAACCTTCACCTTTTTGACGAGATAACAAAAAAAGACTGTTGTTTAAGGTCGTTTTTTAAGGGGTTATTTATCGCAACGGGAAGTTGTACCATACCCGACTCGTCAAACAAAAACACCCACACGGGGTATCACTTAGAGTTTAACTTTTCACATAGCGCGCCTGCTTCTGCGACGTCTAATAAACTCATTAGACTTGGTCTTAATCCAAAGATAACAAGGCGCAAAGGCTACCTTATGGTATACGTAAAGTCAGCCGAAGAAATAAAAGACTTTTTGGCGTTTGTTAACGCCCCAAAAGCCGTTTTAGCCATAACCGATTTAATGATAAATAGGGAACTTTCAAACAACAGTAATCGTCAAAAGAACTGCGACTTAGGAAATCTTAATCGTCAAGTAGAAGCGGTTGCAAAGCAAGTTGAAGCAATTAAAAAGATAAAAGAAGAAAAGGGGCTTGATAGTCTAAAAAGCGACTTAAAGCAAGTGGCTATCGCAAGGTTAGAAAACCCCGACGAATCTTTGAGCGAACTGGCTGAAAGATTAGTTATAAGCAAAAGTTGTCTTAATCACCGTTTGAGAAAAATCGTTTGCATAGCAAACGGTAAGGAGTAAAGTCATGTCAGACTTCGTTCATCTTCATCTTCATACCGAATACAGTTTGTTGGACGGCGCAACCCGAATAGACAAGCTTTTTAAGGCTTGCAAACAAAAGGGCATGAATACCGTTGCAATAACCGACCATGGAAATATGTTCGGTTCGCTTTACTTTGCAGAAGAAGCCAAAAAAGCAGGCATAAAAGCAATTATAGGTTGCGAAATGTATGTTTGCGACGATTATAAAGTTCAAACGGGAAAACCCGACTACGACCACCTTGTTTTGATTTGTAAGAATAAACAAGGCTATAAAAACTTAGTAAAACTTGATTCAATAGCCTACGTAGATGGATTTTACTATAAGCCGAGAATAGATTACAAAACACTTGCCGAGTATAGCGAAGGCTTAGTTTGTCTTTCAGGATGTCTTGCAGGTAGAGTAGCAAAGAGGTTAATTGAAAACGATTATGAAGGCGCAAAAAAGACGGCGCTATACTTAAAAGACGTTTATAAAGACGATTTTTATTTGGAAATTCAAGACCACGGCTTAGCAGACCAAAAAAAGATAAACCCACTTTTAATCAGGTTGTCTGAAGAAACGGGCATACCACTCGTTGCTACAAACGACGTGCATTATTTAGAGCAAGACGATGCGGAAATGCAAGACGTAGTTATGTGCATAAGCATGAAAACTACTTTTGACGATCCCAAAAGACTCAAAATGGAAAGCGACCAGTCTTACCTAAAAAGTCCCGAAGAAATGTCAACACTCTTTTCATACTTGCCACAAGCGATTGAAAACACGGTAAAAATAGCCGATAAAGTAACCGAAGAAGTGTTTAATCTTACGCCAAAGGGCGATCCTATAAGAGACGATTCTTTAATTCCAAAATATACCCCTGACGACGGAAGCACGCCAAAAGAGTATTTGAGAAAGCTTACCGAAGAAGGCTTAAAGAAAAAGTATAAAGAAATAACCCCCGAAATTCGCGAAAGGGTGGAATACGAGTTTGACGTTATAAGTTCAATGGGCTTTTGCGACTATTACCTTATAGTTTGGGACTTCATAAACTACGCAAGAAGCGTAGGAATACCCGTAGGCGCAGGACGTGGCTCGGGTGTATCGAGTATAGTTGCTTATTCGATAGGAATAACCGACGTTGAACCATTAAAATATCAACTCATTTTCGAAAGATTCTTAAACCGCGAACGCGTTAGCATGCCTGACTTTGACGTTGACATTTCCGATGCTCGTCGCGGGGAAGTAGTAGAATACGTGCGCAACAAATACGGCTCGGATAGAGTAGCGCAAATCGTGACGTTTGGAACGCTTGCTTCAAAAGCGGCAATTAAGGACGTTGCGAGAGTTTACCGCGTTCCCTATTCGGAAACGGATAAAATAACCAAACTTATGGACGGAAAAAGTAACATTGCCCAAAGTTTTGGCTTTGCACTTAATAAGGACGGCGAAGACGTAAGCGTTCCCGAAATTAAGCAAATGTATGCCCAAGATTCAACCGTTAAAAAGGTTGTCGATATGGCTTTGAAGGTCGAAGGGCTTCCAAGAAACACGTCAATGCACGCAGCAGGCGTAGTTATATGCGAAAAGCCTATCATGGAAAACGTTCCACTTCAAAGAAACGGCGAAGACGTTACTACGCAGTTTGACATGATAGAAGTTGAAGCGCTCGGTATGTTAAAAATGGACTTCTTAGGTTTAAGAACTTTAACCGACGTTCAGCTCGCTTGCACTTACGTAGAAGAAAATACGGGAAGACACATCGATTTTCACGAGATAGGCTATGAAGACGAGGGGACTTACGACCTTATAGGTCAAGGCGAAACGGACGGTGTATTCCAGCTTGAAAGTCCAGGCATGAAAAGGTTCATGAAAGAATTAAAGCCAAGCACCTTTGAAGACATTATCGCGGGTATTTCGCTTTATCGTCCAGGTCCAATGGATTCTATTCCAGACTATATAAAAAACAAACATAACCCTGACAAAGTTACGTATGACCACGAATTGTTAGAGCCAATCTTAAAAAATAGTTACGGCATACTCGTCTACCAAGAACAAGTTATGCAGATATGTCAATCACTTGGCGGATTTACTTTAGGCCACGCCGACGTCGTTAGAAAGGCGATGGGTAAAAAGAAGATTGAAATAATGGAACAGCAAAAAAGCATATTCGTTTACGGTGGTATCAACGAAAGCACAGGACAACCTGTTGACGGTGCTATAAAACGTGGTGTTCCAGAAGACGTTGCTATCAAGGTTTACGACAACATGAAGCCTTTCGCAAGATATGCGTTTAACAAATCACACGCAGCGGCATACGCCGTTCTTGCATACCAAACGGCATTCCTTAAAAAGTATTACGAAGTGGAATTTTTCTGTTCGCTTCTAAATAACCGCCTTGATAAGATAGAAGAACTTTCTAAATATCTCACCTATCTAAAAACCAAAAACATAAAAGTTTTACCACCTGACGTAAACAAGAGTAAAGCGCTTTTCTCTTGTGAAAACGGTGGAATCCGTTTTGGTCTTGTAGGCTTAAAGAACGTTGGACAAGCAGTTGTAGAGGCAGTTGTTGAAGAACGTGAGAAAAACGGTGATTTCAAATCGTTTGACGATTTTATAAACAGAACCGTAAACACGGGCGCAAACAAGAGAATGGTGGAAAGCCTAATTCTTGCAGGCGCGTTTGATACGCTTGGCAAAAACCGCAGAGTGCTTATGGAAGTTTCTGCCGACTACATGGAAAGGGTAGCGAGCGCAGAAAAGAATAAAAATCAAATGCAAATAAGCATATTTGGAACGCTCTTGGAAAAGGACGACGGTTTGGAAATTAACTACCCAAATCTTCCTGAATTTTCTTCGAAAGAAAAACTAACCTACGAAAGGTCGGTTGTCGGTATATATCTATCAGGTCACCCGTTAAGCGACTATAAAGAACAATTTGATAGGTTCTCGTTTAACACAGGACTTTTGGACTACTACGAAGAAGACGAAGACGGGAATAAACATTACACCGAAGTAAAAGACGGGCAACACGTTTTGATGGGCGGAATTATATCAGAGTATAAGCGCTTAGCAACAAAGAGCGGACAAACTATGGCGTTCGTAACCATTGAAGACTTGTATGGCAAAATAGAAGTTATAGTGTTCCCGCAAGCATTTGACAGGTCGAGAGCATTTCTTAACGAAGAACAAATAGTTAGAGTATCTGGAAGACTACAAATAAAAGACGGAGTTCCGCAAATAATAGCTGATGAGATTACTGAGATTGAAGTCAAAGAAACACATCAAGAAGTAACCGAAAAAGAATATATGGGACTGATTATTCCAAACGGCGACCAAGACATCTTAAATAAGGTGTTAGACGTTTGCGAAAGTTATCCTGGCGACATTCCTGTAATAGTAGCGCTAAACGGAAAAAAATATAGCGCAAAATCTTCCGTGAGAAAGGTTGAAGGTTTGCTCGTGGAACTAAAACAATATTTGAAAGACGAGGAAATTATATTTTTCAAAAAAAAGTCTTAAAAGTATAATAAAAAAAGTGGAAATATTCCACGCGATATGATAAAATAAATCTAATATCGTCCTACGTTAAGGAGATTTACAAATGGAAAGAATAGCGGTATTAACGAGTGGAGGAGACGCTCCGGGCATGAACGCGGCAATCAGGGCAGTAGTCCGCACCGCGCTCGCTAACAAAATGGATATCTACGGCGTTGAAAGGGGTTACGCAGGCTTAGTTAAGGGCGAAATAACCCGTCTTAATCACCGTGCAGTTTCCGATATGATTCATAAGGGTGGCACCTTCTTAAAAACTGCAAGATGCCCAGAATTTAAGGAAATAGAAGTTCAACAACAGGCGGCGGATGCTTTGTCTGCTTACGGTATAGACGCGCTCGTTGTAATCGGCGGTGACGGAACTTTACGCGGTGCAAAAGATTTAAGCGATAACTGTGGCGTAAAGGTAGTCGGTATACCAGGCACTATCGATAACGACCTTGCTTATACCGATTATACAATAGGTTTTGACACAGCGGTTAACTCTGTTTTATGGGCAATCAACAACCTTCGTGACACCATGCACTCTCACGACAGAGTAAGTTTAATAGAAGTTATGGGACGTCATTGTGGCGACATTGCTTTATACGCAGGCGTTGCAGGTGGTGTTGAATACGTTTTAGTTCCTGAAATTCCTTATGATTTAGATAAAATTGCATCGTCTATTAAGAAGAGTTATTTAAGGGGTAAAACCTCCAACATGATAATTCTTGCAGAAGGCGCTGGAAATAGAGAAGAAATTGTTTCTCGTATTCAAGAAAAGAGCGGTATGAGCGTTAAAGTAACTAACTTTGGTTACATTCAACGCGGTGGCTCTCCAAACATGCAAGACAGAATTTTAGCGGCAAGATTTGGCTATAAAGCAGTTGAAATCTTAAAGAACGACGGAGAAAGTTGTGCTATCGGTATTAAGGATAACAAGGTAATAACAGTTCCGTTTAGCGAAGTTTCAAAGGCAAAGAAAACGTTCGATAAAGAATTGTATGACATTGCTCATACGTTAAGTTTATAATTTTTACAGAAAGGAGAACAAACATGAAAGGATTAAAAGGCGCATTAATGTTCGCTCAATCAGGTGGCCCTACTTCAGTTATTAACTCAAGTGCAGCAGGCGTATTTATCGAAGGCTTGCACTCTGAACAAATCACCGCAGTATACGGCGCAGCTCACGGTATCAGAGGTATTCTTAACGAAGAATTCTACGATATCTCTAAAGAAGACGAAAAAGAACTTCTTTTATTAAAACAAACCCCATCATCTGCACTCGGCTCAGTTCGTTATAAATTAAAGGACGCAAGCGTAGACGATACCGATTACAAGAGATTACTTGAAGTATTTAAGAAATACAACGTTCGTTACTTCTTCTATAATGGTGGAAACGACAGTATGGATACTTGTAACAAAATAAGCAAGTATATGGCAAAATCAGGCTATGAAATGAACGTTATCGGAGTTCCAAAGACCATCGATAACGACCTTTTTGGAACCGACCATTGCCCAGGCTTTGCAAGTGCTGCAAAATATATCGCAACTTCTATCATGGAAATCAACCTTGACGCAAAAGTTTACGACACACCTATGGTATGCGTAATCGAAGCAATGGGAAGAAACGCTGGTTGGCTTACCGCAGCTGCTCAACTTGCAAACGCTCAAGGCTACGGTGCAGACCTTATTTATCTTCCAGAAGTTGATTTTGACGTTGATAAGTTTGTTAAAGACGTTAAGGACGTTTGTGCTAAAAACAACAATAAGTGTATAGCAGTTGTATCTGAAGGTATTCACGATAAAGACGGCGTTCTCATTTGTGAAAAACTCGGTGAAGCAGCAGCAAGAGATAGTTTTGGTCACGCTCAACTCGGTGGTGTAGCAGCAATGCTCGCAGGCTTAATTAAAGCAGAAACGGGTTATAAGACCAGAGGTATTGAACTTTCATTAATGCAAAGATGTGCTTCACATTGCGCAAGTAAGACTGATATCGAAGAAACCTTTGGTGCAGGTAGAGAAGCAGTTAGAGCAGCCGTAAACGGCGAAACTGATAAAATGGTATGCTACGCAAGAAAGGAAGGGGATAAATACGAATGCGAATACAAGTTATTACCTTTAGAACTTGCAGCAAACACCGAAAAGACCGTTCCACTTGAATGGATTATCAACGACGGCACGGGAATTTCCGACGAATTCGTTAAATATGCTATGCCACTTATTCAAGGCGAAGCAGACATGGTTAAAGAAAACGGACTTCCAAGATTTGCTCGTCTTAAAAAAGTTCTCGTTGAAAAGAAATAATTATTGATTTTCACAAAATATATACAACAAAAACACCTACTTAAAAAGCAGGTGTTTTTTGCTTTAAAAAAACTTGAAAAAATATTGTAAAAATATATCTAAAATAATTGACAAGATATATACGTTTACATATAATAATATCATCATACAAGTTTAGATTTATTAAACTCTTTGTTAGAAATCTCTAAACTTTAAAGGAAGATAAAATGTTACTTGGTGAAAAGATAAAAGCATTAAGGCTTTCGTGTGAACTTACGCAAGAAGAACTTGCAGACCGATGCGAGCTTACCAAAGGGTATATCTCGCAACTTGAAAACGATTTAACGAGCCCTTCGATAGCAACCTTGATAGATATCCTATCCGCTTTGGGGAGCGACTTGAAAGAGTTTTTCTCAGAAGGGGAAAAGGAAGAAAAGATTTGCTTTAACAAAAACGAATTTATAGAAAAGGTTACTGAAGGATATACTTTAAATTGGGTAGTTCCAAACGCGCAGAAGAATTCTATGGAACCTATTCATATAGAGTTAAAACCGGGGTATCAAACTGATGAAGATTTTCCCCACGAAGGCGAAGAATTTGGCTTTGTTTTAAAGGGCGAGATTACTTTAATTCTTGGAAAACGAAAGGTTAAAGTAAAAAAAGGCGAAAGTTTTTACTTTACGGCAAACAAAGTTCATTCAATAAAAAATAGCGGAAACGCATTAGCGGAATTTATATGGGTGTCTTCACCCCCATCCTTTTAAAACATTAAAGAGGTGCGAATATGACCAACGAAAAAACTCAAAGAGCAGAATTAAAAGAACAAGAAAAGATTATTCAACTAAACAACATTACGAGAGAATTTAGCGACGGAACTATTGCAGTTGACGACGTGTCTTTTTACGTCCGAAAGGGTGAGTTTATAACATTTTTAGGACCTTCTGGCTGTGGAAAAACCACCACGCTTCGTATGATAGCGGGCTTTGATAAACCTACGAGTGGTCAAATTTTATTAAATGGCAAAGATATAAGCGATTTGCCACCTCATAAACGCCCAATAAACACCGTATTCCAAAGATACGCACTTTTCCCACACCTTAATATTTACGAAAATATAGCATTTGGGTTAAAACTAAAAAAAGTAAAGGTTACCTATCAAGACCAAGAAGGTAACTTAATTGAAAAAATTGAAAAACTTAAAAAGTCAGAGATAAGAGAAAAAGTAGAAAAAGCTCTTAAAATGGTTGACCTTGAAGGTTTTGAAAAGAGAAGCGTTTCTACGCTTTCAGGCGGTCAACAACAGCGTGTTGCTATTGCGAGAGCGCTTGTTAATGAGCCACAAATTCTTCTTTTAGACGAGCCACTCGGTGCGTTAGACCTTAAAATGAGAAAGGATATGCAGTTAGAACTTAAAGAAATGCACAGGAAACTCGGCATAACCTTTATTTATGTAACGCACGACCAAGAAGAAGCGCTTACTATGAGCGATACAATCGTGGTTATGAAAGACGGCAAAATTCAACAAATCGGCAATCCAACCGATATTTATAACGAACCTAAAAACTCTTTCGTAGCTGACTTTATAGGTGAAAGCAATATTTTCTCAGGCACAATGGTAGGAGAAAAAATCGTTCGATTTATCGGCAAAAACTTTGAATGTGTTGACGATTTTGCTAAAAATGAAAAAGTTGACGTGGTAGTTCGTCCCGAAGACGTAAAACTTGTTGACGAAGGTAAAGGTCAAGTTAACGGCAAGATAATTAGTTCTATCTTTAAGGGCATGCACTACGAAATGGTTATGCTCATCGGCAAAACCGAAGTAGTAATTCAAGATACTATTGAGAGAAAAGTTGGCGAAAAAGTTAGCCTTATTATCAACCCTAACGACATTCACATAATGGCTAAGGAATTTTCTACTAATAAATACGATGGATACATCACAAAAAGAAACACCGTTTGTTTTGGCGACGGCGAATTTGAATGTGACGTTACTCAACTCTATAAAGGCTCTTTCCTTGACGAAGAGGGCTACCTTATCACCGCAGAAGGGGACAAGATTGATCTTACCGACGTAGACGTTAACGTTGAAGTAGGCTTAAAAGATATAGAAATAAGCGACCACGAAGAAGACGGTGGGGCAGTAGGTAACATTATATCTATCATATATAAGGGCGACCACTATCAACTTATTGTCCGCACGGACGAAAATGAAGAAGACTACGTTTTCGATACTGAATACACGTGGAACGAAAACGATAGAGTTTCGGTTATTATTCCTAAAGAAAAAATTAAACTTTCCTTAAAGCAGGAGATCAAGAGATGAAAAACCTGAAAGTAGTTTCCAAACAGGAAAACTTCTCTTCAGACGCTTCTAAAGGACGTGGTCTTAACTTTAAGAGAAGTTCTCTGTGTATACCATACGGATTATTTTTGGCGCTCTTTGTGGTGCTTCCGCTACTTTTAATAGTATTCTATTCGTTTACTGATAGAAGCGGTGGATTTTCGGTTGACAATTTTGTTCGCTTTTTCACAAGCGCAACTACTTTAACGACTGTAATCA
>JAFVWA010000258.1 GCA_017501885.1 Clostridia bacterium
GCGAATATATACAGTTAAATTTTTATCACTAAATAATCGAATTGTATCTAATTCACCACCTAAAAGGTTACGTATAGCATCTACATGACGTGGAATATATGTAAGTAAACATCTACCGTCAGCAGTAACTCTAAAAACTCTAATTCTATTAAAAATCATCATCTCTAATTAACCTTTCTTCAAGTTGGTTACATTCATCAAATAATTCGTTATAATCATCAAGTAAGGCATTATAACTATCAATTAAAGCGTTGTGAGAAGAAGTTAAATTGTTATAATCATCTATAAGTTTTGTGTTTTCTTTATACAATTCATCAGCGACTTCGTATAACTCAATGTATGCTTTTTTCTTTGTATATTCGATAATTGAAACGATAATATAAGTTATAAAAAGAACTGATAAAATAATACCTAAAATTAAATAAAACATATCATTTCACCTCAATCGCACTTAAAAACTCACCGTGTGCATATCCTTGGAGCAGTGCAAGATTATCAATGAAATACTTCATCTGAATACGAACCTTCTTTTCTAAAAGTTCGTTTGCAAGTGGTTCAGGAAAACAAACGGTTATTTGTTCATCATAAATATTTTCTTTTGAATCATAACCGGTATAATAAATTCTTAATTTAATTAACTTTACTTTTTCCATTACTTTTTCGCTTTCTGTTTTCTTAATTCATTCATTTCATAGTCAAATAACGCAAGTGCAGCATTTGTGTATGGGAATATTATTTCTTCATCATCTACCGTAACGATAACCGTTTCGTCAGCAACATCACGGTAAATTGGCTGTGAAGGAAGAAATGTTCCGTCAGGTGCTCTTAACGCCATTCGACCAACTTCAATTTTTGCCATATGTACTCCTTTAAAATGGTGTTATAGGCCCGAGAATATATCGGAGTTTTTAAGGAGATTTCAATGAAAAAAATCGGACCTATAACACCGGGACAATAGTTTACCTTAATGCCCGGAAATAATCACACAATGATGTGACAATCACCGGGAGAAATTTAATGCATACAACTCACACACGTTTGTGACGTTCTCCGGGAGAAAACCATACTTTCAAATATTCAATAACAGACTTTAAAGTATTATACTTGAAAGTCGTAATAATAGAATTATTAAAATCGCAAACGCTTAAAATATAATAATTTACAGAAGTTCTTTCGATATTGGCGACTTTCATACTGCTTGAATCTTTAATTATAATTACTTCTGTTCCGTGTGGTTTAAAAATTTCTAAATTTGTATTATGTAGAGACCAACGGACATCATAAGGGTTAAACATCATAATTGTTACTCCTCAATCACATTGGGCCCAACTACTGAATAAGCATGTTGGCCTGCAAGAGTAAATTCATTTTCGTATTGCTCTTTAGCATACAATGCATCAGTCATAGAGTCATATTCAACCGTATATGGTTCCGGTTCATCTTCTTCGTAATAAGAATAAACAATTAAACGGTATTTTTTGTTTTTTTGTTTTAGCACCGGCATAAAATATACAACATCATTTATAGTGCCTTTTTTGTTTAGAAAATCTGCTATTAACAATAATTGATTTTTTGCTTCATCTTCAGTGTATCCTTCACCAACATAACTACCATTAAGAATGATTCCATAGGAAGTAAAATCTCTATATAAGTAGTCTTTTGCCATTTCAATCGAACCTGTAACTTCTAAAATTACTTTTCTGTTTTGTGATACAATAAATTTTTTCATTTCACACCTCTTAAAAGTTTTTGTGCTTTAAAGAAGGATAAAAACACCGCTATTTCATAATCAGATAAACCAACAATATCACGTTCACCATCAACGTTAGCAACCTTTGCTACAAGTGCATCACCGGCAATATAGTCAAATAAACTACCAGGATAAATCGCTGTCGCTAAAATGTTATGGAGTTTAGCAGGTTCACAAATCTTTCCACATTCGTCAACGATTAGAATATAATGACCTGCAATAGATACTGTTTCAAAACATTCACAGTTAATTGTCTTATATATGAAGGGAAGTAATTCACCGTCACAGGTAACAATTTCTGCTGTACGATTAATGTTTAATTTCAAAAATTTGTTGCTATTATTCATAATTTCTCCTTAATTAAGCAAGTTTTAATTCAAATAGTTTTTCTAAAGGCAAATCAGAATTTAAAAGTTTTTTCAATTTAAAACATTCATCCAAAGTAAATGAATAAGAATTACGCAACTTCAAACAAAAAGTATTGTAAGTCATTCCCATTTTTTCTGCTATTTCTTTTTTAGTAAAAGAAGATGAAGCAAAAATCTTTTCCAATTCAGGAAACACAATAAAACCTCCCCTCTGACACGAAATATCGCACTTGGCAAATAAATAATAACACGATATTCCGTGTTTGTCAATAGCGTTTTTAAAAAATAACGAAATATCGTGTTTTTGTATTGATTTTTCGATAATTATATGATATCATTGAACAAAAAAGGAGTAATTTATGAATAGAGAAGAATATATCAAAAATTTAATAGTTAACAAAGGACAAAATATCAAATCTTTTGCAAAAATGATAAATATGCCGTATTCAACATTAAGATCTATTTTAGAAAACGGAATAGGCGGAGCAGCAATAGATAACATAATCAAAATATGCGCTGGACTCAATATATCCATAGAAACACTTGAGCCTAAAAATTTTGAAAGTTCAGATATTATGTTATCCAAACACGAAAAAAATTTAATAATAGCATATAGAAACAAACCAGAA
>JAFVWA010000259.1 GCA_017501885.1 Clostridia bacterium
AACAAGGATACAACGTTATAGGGCTTTTTATGAATAACTGGGAAGAAACGGACGACAACGGCGTTTGCACCGCAGAGCAAGACTTTTCCGACGTTCGCCGTGTTGCCAATATGATTGGAATTCCCTACTATTCAGTTAACTTTTCCAAAGAGTATATGGAAAGGGTGTTTTCCTATTTCCTTGAAGAATACAAAGCAGGCAGAACGCCTAACCCAGACGTGCTTTGCAATCGCGAGATAAAGTTTAAGGACTTTAAGGAAAAGGCGTTAGAACTTGGCGCAGACTACATTGCGACAGGGCATTACTGCGACATTTTACACGACGGTGATACCCACTACTTATTAAAGGCAAAAGACCAAGGTAAAGACCAAACGTATTTTCTAAACCAACTATCACAATCTCAACTTGACAAAGTTTTATTCCCACTTGGCAAGTTGGACAAATCGGAAGTTCGTCGCATTGCCGAAGAAAACGGGCTTGCAACGGCTTCGAAGAAAGATTCGACGGGTATCTGCTTTATAGGTGAACGTAATTTTAGAAACTTCTTGCAAACGTATATCCCCAACCAAAAGGGCAAGATTATGACTTACGATGGCAAGGTGCTTGGCGAACACTTAGGACTTATGTATTACACCATAGGTCAACGCAGAGGTTTAGGTATAGGCGGTCAACAAGGCGATGACGGAAGCAGATGGTTCGTTATCGAAAAGGACTTAAAGAACAATATTCTATATGTGGCGCACGGCGCGGAAGACAGACTTTATAGCAAGGGGCTTTTAATGAAAGAGTGCAATTGGATTCCATACGCGCCCGACAAAAAAGACTTTGAATGCACGGCTAAGTTCCGTTACCGTCAACCCGAACAAAAGTGCACGGTGCATATAGAAAAGGACGGTATTCGCGTTGACTTTGCTGAAAAACAACGCGCTATCACCGAAGGACAGTTTGCCGTTTTTTACGATGGAGATAAATGTATTGGCGGCGGAGTTATAGAAAAGGCGATATTCTAATGAGAAAATATATCAGTTTAGCATTAAAAATAATAACAGTTATTTGCTCGGTTACCGGCGTTGTGCTCGGTTGCGTTCTTTTTGAAAAGGACGGATACTCCGCGTGGTATAAGCGCTTGTATTATTTTACCAACCTTTCCAACCTTTGGATAAGTATTATTATGATTTTAGCAATGGTGGTAACTTTTGCAAAAATGGCTAAGCCAAAACGCTACGCTAAAACGATATATTTACTCAAATACATTTTTACCGTTTCCATTTCAATAACGGGCATAATCTTTTGCGGGCTTTTAGCACCGTTTGCAGAAAACGGTTATAATCCTTGGTCGCTAAACAGTATTTTAGTGCACGTTTTAACTCCCGTGCTTTCAGTTGCTGACTTTTTTGTCGACGATTATAATCTTGTTCTTAAAACAAGACACGTTTTCTTGACGGTTATCCCGCCACTACTATATTTTATCTTTGCGCTAATCATGGGCGCGTGCGGAGTGGACTTTGGCAAGGGCGACACCTTCCCATACTTTTTCTTAGATTTCCATTCTCCCGTGGGTTTGTTCGGCTTTTCGTTTGCCCCACCAAGACCTGCCATGGGTTCGGTGTATTGGCTTATTGTATTTTGCTTGCTCGTATTTGGTTTGGGTGCGTTATTTAAAAGATTTTCTCCTAATAAAGAGTGTTAATAAAAACAGTTTTTGTTATTAAACGCAAGGAATCATTGTTTATGCAAGAAATGAAAAACATAGTGCTAAACTTTATGAAAGAACAGGCGTTTCCCGAAGAAGCCGTTAAATCGCTTACTGTCGCGCTTGACAAAATATACGACGGGGAAGCTTTGTCTATTCTTAAACAGATAAATCAAGAATATCAAGAAGATTATCGCATAAAAGCCGACGTCGTTACTGAAACGGCTAAGAAAATAAGCGAGATTTCAGGCGTTGACCAGAAACAATGTAACATTGTAATATATATGGGGCTTGTTCCCACGCTTAAAAAACATTATATAAATAAGGGCTATCCGTTAGAAAACTTTTATGATACAATAAGGGAACTTAAATGCAAACTTCTCGAGTGTTACGACTGCTTTGGCGTTTGGGGAATGAGGGGTTGCCACGTTTCAAATACTCACTTTGCAATGACGCGTTTTGGAATGGGTGTTTTTCAGTTCGAACTAATAAGGCTCGAAAAAGATTTTCTTGTAAACGGTGTGCAACTTAAAAAGGGCGACCTTGCGGTCAATATTCATATTCCAAGATTGGGTGAGCCTATTACTTACGAAGCAAGACACAGCGCATACAAAAGAGCGAAAGAGTTTTTTAAGTCAAGTTTTCCAAACGATGACAAGATTCCTTTTTATTGCCATTCGTGGATACTTTTCAAAAAACATCGCGAGATTTTAAAACCGACTTCCAACATGGTTTCGTTTATGGACGATTTTGATACGCTCGTTGAATACGATTATCCCGATTATAACGAGACTTGGAGAATTTTTGGCAGACCATTTACAACTATAGAGGAAATGCCCAAAGACTCGTCAGTTCAAAAGGCCTACGCAAAAATTATCGAGCGAGGGGAAAAGACGGGCGGAGCAGAAGGGGTTTTCCTATATTAAAACCATAATAAACTAAAAATTAAACCGCTACCGAGAATGGTGGCGGTTTTTTGTTTGTTTTTGTCAAATACATTTATATAAACACGCGTATACGCGCGCGTACGCGCGAGAGTTGTGGGTGTGCTCGATGCTTATCCACTACATAATGTGCTTTTTTGCAAAAACGGTAAAAATAGGCAGAATGCTGACTTTCTTTAGTAAAAAACTTCCTATTTTGCCGTTTTTTAAGTTTTTAAAAAAACTTTAAAAAAGTTGTTAAAAATGCTTGACTTAAAAAAATCTTTATTATATAATCGTATTACTTTCCCGTTTGGAAAGACAAAAACACAATATCATTAGTAATTACCAAACGATTTTACGTATGGTAGGACAAAATATCGTGGCTGTAACAAGCAAAAAACACAATATTTTGTGGCTGAAAAAAAGATTGAAAAAATCTTAAAAAAACTTTAAAAAAGTCTTGAAAAATGCTTGACTTATAAGAAAGCCTTGTGATATTATGTATAGGCTGTCGCGAAACGACGGCAAACACCAACCGATGTTGGTGGGAGTTGCTTAAAAATTGAATAGAAGGAAATTAGACGAAATAATAGTTATTTTGAAAGTTTCTGTCAATTAATCTTTGAAGTATGAAAATATGTACTTTAAAACAGTTATAACATGACAATACGCAATTTTAGCGAAAATCGTTAGAGCAGTTGAGTCTACGGACTCGGCTTTAAATAATTAAACTTAAGAGTTTGATTCTGGCTCAGGACGAACGCTGGCGGTGTGCTTAATACATGCAAGTCGA
>JAFVWA010000260.1 GCA_017501885.1 Clostridia bacterium
AGCATACTTATAGCGCTTGCAACGACTATCATTTGCATAATTTTGGCGTATCCCGTTGCATATATTTTAGCGAGAAGCAACCTAAACAAAGGTGGCACTCTTTTGATGCTTTTCATTATGCCTATGTGGATAAACTTCGTTCTTCGCGCAATGGCGATGAAAGACTTGCTAACAATAATAGGCGTATTTGAGTTTAATAACTACGTAAACGTTATCATAGGTATGGTTTACGATTATTTACCATTTATGATTTTGCCTATTTACACCGTTTTAGAAAAAATGGACAAAAGTTATATGGAAGCAAGCAAAGACTTAGGCGCAAACGCTTTTAGAACGTTTACAAAAGTTACGTTGCCTTTATCAATGCCGGGAATTGCAAGTGGAATAACCATGGTATTTATGCCTACAATGACGTGTTACGTTATATCCGATACCTTTGGTAATGGTTTAGTAACAATAGTAGGTAAACTCATTGACGAACAGTTTACAACCTTCCAAAACTGGAATTTAGGCTCTGCAATGGCAATGGTATTGCTCGTTATAATGCTCGTGTCAATGTGGGTTACGGGTAGTTTTAAGTCGGAAGAATCGAGGGGGACTAACTTATGAAAAAGCTTGGTCAAATAGCGTATATCGCTCTTATTCTTCTATTTATTTACGCACCCATATTCACACTTGTTTTATACAGTTTTGTAGACTCTCCAATCGTAAGCATAAAGCAAGCGTTTGAAATAGGTTTTTCTTTTGAACTTTACAAAAAACTATTTAATGACGCAGCTTTAATGAAAATCGTTTGGGATACCTTGCTCCTTGCTTGTATAGTAGCGGTAATCGCAACTATATTAGGAACACTCGGTGCGCTTGGTATTCATTACAGTAAAGGCAAACTCGGTAAAGGCGTATCTGCGTTTTCGAGAATTCCCGTTATAAACGCAGAAATAGTTACGGCAGTAGCACTCGTATTGCTTTTTGCAATGGTGTTTACCGAAAGCCGTTCTTACTTTGCAATGGTGGTAGGGCATTTAGTAATAACGACGCCTTTCGTGGTGCTATCAGTTATTCCTAAACTTAAACAGTTAGATCCCAACCTCTACGAAGCAGCATTAGACTTAGGTGCAACCCCATTCGGCGCACTCGTAAAGGTAATAATACCCGAAATTCTTCCGGGAATACTCAGCGGTTTTATGTTGTCAATAACCCTCTCGCTTGACGATTACATTATTTCGGCATACACAAAACCCGCAGGCTTTGATACAATATCAACGTATGTATACGGAGCAATGGCAAAATCTAATGCTAATTCTTCTTTGCCCGCTCTCCGTGCGTTATCTGCAATAATATTCGTTGTAATAATCTTAGTGGTTGTTGCTAAGAACGTTCACGTAAGAAGAAAGGAGGCAAAAAGATGAAAAGATTTTTAAGCCTTCTAATGGCATCATTGTTAATACTTTCTTGCTTTACATTGTTTGCTTGCGGTGGAGAGAGTAACGAAAGTGGTCAATCAAAAGTTTTACGTATTTGTAACTGCGAAGACTATATTGACGAAGAATTGCTTGAAAAATTCACTCAAGAAACGGGAATACAAGTAGAGTATTCAACTTTTGGCACTAACGAAAACCTTTATAACGAACTTGTTATAAATCCAAACAGTTACGACTTAGTCGTTCCGTCTGAATACATGATAGAAAAACTTGCCCAAGAAGGTAGGCTCAATAAACTCGATTTAAGCAGAGTTCCAAGTTATACGGCAAACGTTTCGCAGTATATAAACAAAAGATTAGGCGATATTAAAGTAACTGTAGAGGACGGAGTAAACAAGGGTAAAACCTTCCCACTAACTGATTTCATGGTTGGATATATGTGGGGAACTATGGGTTGGGTATATAATACCGAGTTTGTTACCGAAGAACAAGTAAGCACATGGGAAGGGGTTTTTGCAGATAAAAGCTTATCTAAAAAAATAACCATTAAAGATGCGGTAAGAGATTCTTATATCGTTGGACTTGCGATGGTTTATAAAGACGAGCTGTTAAACGCAACTTCAACCGAGCAAATTACTCAAATACTAAACAGAGTTGATCAAGCTTCAATAGATAAGGTTGGTGCAAAACTTAATTCATTAAAGCCTATGCTTTACGGTTTTGAAGTAGATAGTGGTAAAAACGATATAGTTTTAGGAAATATCTATGCTTACGTTGCTTGGAGTGGCGACGCTGCTTACGCTATAGACGTTGCATGTGGCGACGTTGAAGATGAAGACGGCACTTTTGTTGATGAAAAGAATTTAAGAGATTTAAGTTATAAAATTCCCGAAGAAGGCAGTAACATTTGGTTTGACGGAATGGTTATGCCTTCAGGAAGCACAAACTACGATGCTGTATATAAGTTTATGGACTTTATCAGTAGACCTGAAAACGTTGCTGAAAATATGGATTATATCGGCTATACAAGTTTGGTTGCAGGCGATACCATTTTTAACGACGTAGTATTAGAATGGTTTGATGAAAGCGAAGACCTTGCGGTAGACGAAGGCGTTACAGTTGACCTATCGTATTTCTTTGGTGAAGGCGATTATACTGTAAAAGTTTCAGAAGAATCACTCGGAAGACTTATGGCGCAATATCCAACTCTTGATATTTTAGAAAAGTGCGCAATAATGCAAAACTTTAAGGCAGACACATTGCTTTCAATAAACGATATGTGGGAAGGAGTAAAAGGCGAGACCTTCCCAACGTGGGTAATCATTTTGCTTGCAGGACTTGTAGTGCTACTTGCCGTTGCCATAGTATTTTATAGAAAGAAAGATAAAATAAAATGGTTTAAACTCCCAGGAAGAAAGCAAACTCGTTTAGAGAAGAAAGGATACAAGGCAATAAAGAAAGAAAATATATAACAAAAAAAGGATAACGATTTCGTTATCCTTTTTTAATTTATAATATAAACTATCCTTTAATAACAAAGTCTGCAATAATGGGTTGAGCTTGAACGGACGCATCACAAATAACTACAACGTGATTAATGCTTTCAGTTTTGCCTGCCGTAATGGTTGCTTCCCACTTATTAGACGCCAAATCGCCAAATGTTGCAATATGGAAGGATTTTTCATAGTCGGCACTCCAACCATCAGGTAATAAAACGGTAACCTTAAAGTTACTTGATCTAACCCCTAAATTAGTAACCTTTAATGAGATTTTTATTTGTTCACCTTCTTTTAATTGTGGTTTAGAAGAGTATTCTCCATAAGCATACGCATGTGGAACGTGGGGCAGGTCAAAAGTCCATTTAGAACGTTTAGAAATGTTAGCGGTAAAGTCACGGAATTTTTTTAATGGTTGGAATTCGTTTTCTCCGTCTGTCCATTCTAATTCAAGACCTTTGCTTTTTAGAACGAAAGGAATCATACTGATAACTCTTTCAGTTAACTCTTGACAAGTTTTTGGAACAATTCTACGATAATGAGCATTGATACAAATAGTTTTAATATCGTCGCCAATATAAGTAACCCAGTCTTCGGGGATTCCCTTAGTTCCAAGTAAAATACCTAAGGTTGCGCCAACAGTTCCCGCAGTGCAATCTGCATCGTCAGCACAGTTAACAGTATAGATTAAAGATTTCTTAAAATCTTTTTCCCCGTAAAGTAAACCTATAATAACAAAACCTACGTTACTTGGTGCTTGAAACCAACCCATGTCTGAGTTTAGTTCAATAAGCATATCTCTAACTTGTCTATATGGAGTGCCTTTATGGAATTCTTCAATAACAAAGTTAATGGACTTTGCTAATCTGCTATCTTGTGGAATTACCTTTAACGACTCTTTAATAATTTCTTCAATGTCGTTATTGAAGAAAGCAAGGGATTGCATCGTTGTTGTAAATAGTTCGGCATAAGTTCCTTCATTTAAGCCGTGGTCAACAACAGCATCAGCATAAGCATATTGTCTTGCAATTTGGGGATAACCAGGGGTAAGGCATGCCCATATTTCCGAGCGAATCCACGCGCCATTGCTATTTTTCCAATAGTCATTATTAAGTTCCCCAGAAAGTGGTGGCATAATTCCGTCAAAAAGGTTTGCTTTTCCCGTGCCATATTCATTCCAGTTGGGATCGATGCCGAGAGCCCAATATTCTGCAAGAGTTCTTGAATCAAAATTAAAAGGTCCTTCTTTTTCAAGAGCGATAAGCCACATTAATTGCAAATCAAGATCGTCGTTGGGTAGTGGATCACCTGGCTCGGTAGAAAATCCCTTTATGTCTAGGAAGTCGTGCGCATTTTCGTAAGGGCCACCAATGGTTCCGCCAATGTTTTTACCAATCCAACAAGCGTAGACTTTGTCTTTTATTTCACTTTTGTTAAGTTTTACTGCTGACATAATAAATCTCCTTAAATTTTCTACCCTAATTTTATAGCCATTTTATAGTTGATTCAAGTAGAAAAAAATCAAAAACAGGACAAATTAATCAAAATAATTGATTTAATGAGTTGTATATGTTAAAATAATGGTATAAAATTATCTAAGGTGGAAAATGGAAAGAGCAATTCAAAAAACGTTACCCATTGTGTATCAAAGGGTTAACGCTGACTTTGTGCATTATTCTGACTACATTTTAAGAAGTTCAACGATTAAAGCACTTCACTATCACAACAAAGTTGAAATTGGCATTTGTCTATCTGGTAAGGGCATAACTCAAGTAAGCGATAAAACTTATTATTTTAAGCAAGGCGATGTGCAGACTATACCGTCAGGTGTTGCGCACTTGTCAGCATCGTTACAAGGAGAGCAAAGCCGTTGGATATGGGTTTCTTTTTCTCCACTTGAAGTATTAAAAAAAGCGGGGATAACTGATCCCGAAAGCGTAATGAAGTTAAGTGATAACACAAAAATTTTTTGTGGTATTTTTGACAAAGACAAGTATCCAAATTTAACAAGGTCAATAGAATACGTAATAGAATGTGTAAAGCGCGACCCAAAGGACGTGCAGGGCATAGCCTTCGCGGTAGGTAGTTATTTAGTAGAATGTTCAAAGATAACGAGCGAAAATAACCAAGTAAACGAATATATAAACAAAAACCAAACATCAGTTAGTGTGTTGAACGATTATATTAGCGAGAATTTAGACGACAACCTGGCTCTAAGCGAAAATAATCTTGCAAAAAGACTAAACGTAAGTATAGCGACGCTTAATAGATTGTTTATTTCACAAACTGGTTATCCACCAAAAACATTTATAATGCGTAGCAGAATGGCTACTGCCGAGTGGTTACTTACAAGTTCAAATCTATCAATAATAGACGTTTCTTTAAGGGTTGGATATTCCGATACATCTGGTTTCAATAGGATATTTAAGAGATTTTTTAATTTAACACCATATCAATATCGTAAAAAATTTAAAAAATAAAAGCAAGGCAAAAAGCCTTGCTTTTTTAATAATCCCATTTTGGAATATATTGTGTGTCTACACTTTGTTGTTTTTGGTAAAATGCCTTTTCTATTCCTAATGAAAGAGCATAGTCGATAACAGAGTCGTATTCACGTTTTGTAATAGGTCTTTGTAACTCGGGGAAGCACTCTATCTCGCCGTAGGGTGTATATTGACTCATTAAGTTTATATAAGCCTTGTCTTTTATACTTACATACCAATCCAAAATTTTTTTACTGTCAGAAACGCCGAGCGGTAAAATCAAGTGCCTAACTATTGTTCCTTTTTTAAGCAAACCGTCTTCGCCAAAAACTAACGGCTTATTTGCCATAAACTCTATTGCCTTGCTTGCCACCGAAAAATAGTTTTTCTTGTGTGTGTATCTTAAAGCAGTTGACTCTGAAAAGAATTTAATATCAGGTAGGTAAACGTCAATATAATCGTCAATCTCTTTTAAGACGTCTAAACTTTCATATCCGTGAGTGTTATAAACGATAGGAATATTCGGTTTGTAAATGTCGAGCGCCTCAATGATTAGGTTTGAGTAATGCGTGGGGTTAACTAAGTTAACGTTATGCGCGCCCATATCTTCAAGTTCTTTGAAAATATCGGCAAGTTCTTGCACGTTAATTTCTTTTCCCGTTTGATTTCGAGAAAGGGGATAGTTTTGACAAAAAACACATTTCAGCGAACAACCGCAGAAGAAAACTGTTCCCGAGCCGTTCTTTCCGCTGATGCACGGTTCTTCAAACGGATGCAAATAATACTTTGCTATTTTTAATTTATTACTAACACCACATAAGCCAGTCGATGTGCTTCTATCAACCTTGCAAGCATTAGGGCATAAGGAACAATAATTATTCAAGTTCGAACGCTCCCGTGTAAAGTTGATAGTAGTTACCTTTCTTGGCGATAAGTTCTTGGTGTGTTCCACGTTCTATAATTTCGCCGTGAGAGAGCACCATTATAACGTCAGAGTTTTGAACGGTAGAAAGCCTGTGCGCTATCACGAAAACCGTTCTATCTTGCATGAGCATATCCGTTCCTTTTTGAACTAACGCTTCCGTTCTCGTGTCGATAGAAGAAGTGGCTTCGTCCATTATCATAACGGGCGCGTCCTTAACGGCAGCTCTTGCTATTGATAAAAGCTGTCTTTGTCCTTGTGAAAGGTTGGAGCCATCTGCTGTTAGCATAGTGTTGTAGCCGTCTGGAAGTCTTGTTATGAAATCGTGAGCGTAAGCAAGTTTTGCAGCTTCAATACATTCTTCGTCCGTCGCAGAAAGTCTACCGTATCTAATATTTTCCATAACCGTTCCCGTAAATAGGTTAGTGTCTTGTAAAACGATGCCTAAGGAACGTCTTAAATCGCTCTTTTTAATTTTGTTAATATTTATTCCGTCGTATCTTATTTTGCCGTCTGCAATATCATAAAAACGGTTGATAAGGTTTGTAATCGTTGTTTTACCTGCGCCCGTAGCGCCAACAAATGCAACCGACTGACCAGGGTTAGCGTAGAGTGTAACGTTATGCAAAACGATTTTTTCGGGAACGTATCCAAAGTCTACGTCAAACATTTGAATGTCGCCTTTAAGTTCGGTATAAGTAACCGTTCCGTCGGCTTTGTGTGGGTGTTTCCATGCCCATTTGCCCGTTCTTTGTTCACATTCGTGTATAGTTCCGTCATCGTCAATTGTGCAACGAACGAGTGTAACGTAACCATCGTCCGTTTCGGGTTGTTCGTCTAAAATTTCAAATACTCTCGAAGCGCCTGCAAGTCCCATTACGATAGCGTTGATTTGTTGTGAAGACTGTGACACTTGACCTGTAAACTGTTTGGTAACGGGTAGGAAAGCCATGATTGCCGAAACCATTGTTGCATAACCATAGTTGTTAACGAGTGGTTGAAGACCGGTTATAGTTAAGTTTTGAACGTCAAGAGCAACGAATAAACCGCCTATAAATGCTATTAGAACAAAAAGTATGTTGCCAAGATTATTCATAATAGGCATTAAGATGTTTGCAAAGGTATGCGCTTTAGTAGCGTCCTCGCAAAGAGCGTTGTTCTTTTCGTTAAAGTCTTTAATTGCTTGTTCTTCATGATTGAATACTTTAACAACCTTTTGACCTTGCATCATTTCTTGAACGAAGCCTTCTTCCTTACCGATAGAAATTTGTTGACGCATAAAGTATTTAGAACTTCTTCCACCAATTTTTTTGGTAACAAAGAACATTGCAATAACGCCGACAATCATTATACCCATAAGCCATAAACTATACGTGAACATTAAAACTACGAGAGTAGTGATACTGATAAGCGAAGTGCATAGAGAAGGTAAACTTTGAGAAACCAACTGTCTAAGCGCATCGATATCGTTAGTGTATACGCTCATTATATCGCCTGTTCTATGCGTATCGAAAAAGCGAATGGGTAGCGATTGCATTTTGTTAAATACCATCGTTCTCGTTTGGTGTAAAAATCTTTGCGTTACAATAGCCATCAATCGTGTGTAGGTGAAAGAAGAAACAACGCTTAGTAAGAACACTCCGCCCATTGTGATGAAGATGGTAATTAGCGAAGGTAAAATTTTTACCCATGCCTGAGAGGTGGTTAAGGGGGTAACCCCTGCCAAAATCGCTTCAGGAGTAGGATTAATAAAATGCAAGCCTTCATATATTGTATCTACCAACCATTTTAAGAAAAATGACGAAGATACCGAAGTAATAGCGGCAAAAACTATGCAGCAAAGAACGGCAATAAGAAGTTTTTTGTTTTGGGTAAATAAAAGTCTTAATAATCTTTTAAGCGTGCCTTTTTTAGCCTTGCGCATAGGTGCGCGCATTTGTCCACGAGGACCACCAACTCTTGGGGGCATATTACTTCACCTCCTTTTCAGGGGCATCTACTTTATTTTGCGAATAATAAAGCCCTTGATAAATTGCGTTGTCTTTCATTAACTCGTCGTGTGTTCCGACAGCGCTGATTTTACCATTATCAAGAATAACTATCTTATCCGCGTCTTGCACGGAAGCAATTCTCTGAGCAATAATAATCTTAGTTGTTTGTGGAATATAGCTTTTAAGCGAAGCCCTAATAAGCGCGTCAGTTTTAGTATCAACGGCACTTGTCGAGTCGTCTAAGATTAAAATTTTAGGTTTTTTCAAAAGCGCCCTTGCGATACAAAGTCTTTGCTTTTGTCCGCCCGAAACGTTAACGCCACCTTGTTCAATAAAGGTATCGTATTTATCAGGGAAAGAACTGACAAATTCATCGGCTTGCGCAAGTTTGCACGCTTCAATAATTTCTTCGTCAGTAGCGTTTTTGTTCCCCCAACGCATGTTTTCTTTAATTGTGCCAGAAAAGAGAACGTTCTTTTGTAAAACCATAGCAACTGAGTCGCGAAGCGCTTCAACGTCGTATAGTTTAACGTCCTTTCCACCAACAGTTACAACGCCTTCCGAAACGTCGTAAAGTCTTGGAATAAGCCCAACGAGTGAACTTTTTCCTGAACCTGTAGAGCCGATTATACCAACGGTTTCTCCGCTTTTAATATCTAAGTTAATGTTTTCGAGTGCATTCCTATCAGCTCTTTTTGAATACTTAAAGCAAACGTCCTTAAAACATACGCTTCCGTCAGCAATATCGGTTAAGGCGTTTTCAGGGCTAACGATATCAGGCTTTTCGTTAAGAACCTCTGCAATACGTCTCATTGCAGGGATACTCATAACGATAGTAACCATTATCATTGAAACCATCATAAGGCTCATGAGTATTTGGAAAGAGTAAGACATGAAAGTATTAAGTTGAGTATATTGGAAAATACTGTTGTTTGACTTTATAATAAAAGACGAGCCAACAATGTAAATTGCAAGAATACCCGTGTAAACGCAGAAGTTCATAAGCGGGGTGTTCATCGCAACGATTTTTTCAGCCTTAGTAAAGTTATCTTTAACGTCGGAAGACGCTCTGTTAAACTTATCTTTTTCGAAATCTTCTCTAACGTAAGATTTAACGACTCTCATTCCGCGAATATTTTCTTCAACTGATTCGTTAAGGGTATCGTATTTTGGAAATATCCTATGGAAGAACGGAATGGCTTTGGTCATAATGAAGAAAAGTCCTGTCGCAAGAATGGGAATGGTGCAAAGGAATATAAGCGCCATTTTTGCGTTTATCGAGAAAGCCATAACGAGTGAGAATATAAGCATAAAAGGTGCTCTAATAGCCGTTCTAATAATCATCATATAAGACATTTCCACGTGTGTAACGTCAGTAGTAAGTCTGGTAACCAAACTTGAAGACGAGAATTTGTCGATATTAGAGAAAGAGAAGCCTTGAATGTTTGCAAACAAATCCTTTCTTAGGTTTTTGGCAAAACCGCTTGAAGCTTTTGCGCAACATCTTCCCGCGATAGCACCGCAAGTTAGCGAAAGTAGGGCAAGCATAAGCATTATACCGCCAAACTGTAATATAATAAGTAAAAGGTTAGGCTCGCCACCGTAAGACATAAAATCAACTATTTTAATAGTAAATTTGTCCGCGCTCGCGCCACTACCTGAAACGTAGTCAATAACGCCTAACAAAAGGCTTAAAACCCAAGGGATAAGACATTCAAAAACAACTTCTATCATTACGAATAATGGTGTAAGGATAGAAGGCTTTTTATATTCTCTTATCGACTTCGAAAGCAATTTTACGTTAGAAATAAATCCGCCGTTTTTAGTGGCTGATTCTTTTTTATGTAAGACCTTCATATTCATCTCCGAATTTTTATAATGAAATACTATATACCAATTTCCT
>JAFVWA010000261.1 GCA_017501885.1 Clostridia bacterium
GCCTCTTTGGTTTCCGCATAATCAATATAAAGATTAATTTTATACACTAAATTAACGAGATCACCATAACAATAGAGATTAAAGCGTGCTTTAAAAGCGTCATCAGTGGTATCTCAATAGTTCTCATTGTTATACATATTATAAATTTGCTCCGCAAGCGTGTCGGTAATTCTATCTAACCTTGTTTGGTTTGTTTGATAATTCACGTTCGTTTGGTTCATTAGTTGCTTGAGAATTTCTAACGTCATCGTTCTCCTCCTTCAATTTAATTTCGATATGGGCTTTATTCTTAAAGTCCTTCGCAAAGATTTTAAACATTTTTAGATATTCATTCTCCATCCGATCGAAAAACGATTGGCTTGCTTGGACTTCGCTTGATACATTCCGTTCTTTCTTGTAGTCGACATTATTTCTAATTCCAAATAAGTGGTAATATGCATCAAGCATTCCGTCATAGATTTCCAAGTATTTACTCGTTACCTCAATTAAACCATCGACATTTTCAACGACTTTAATACTTGAGTCTAATGAGGCAAGTCTCCGCTTGATATATCAAAATTTAAGAGGTTTGATAAAGTTTTCTAATAATGATTTAACGTTGTCCGTTTTCTTATCTTGTTGAATTTCGATAATCTTATTATTGATTAACGAACACACGATAACTTGCTTTAATAGTTGCATTTGAATTTCGATCATTTCTTTTAATCATATTCACGCACTATACCCGTTCGATTTAAATGAATACATTACGAGGTGTTCCGGATTGTCCACTTTAATTAGATTATCGGGGCGGTATTCCTCACGCATTATTTGTTGATCGTAATTGTATTCGTAAGCAATCTTGGCACTCTTGAACTTATGATTATGATCGTATTCCACGTCTCATAGCGCCACTGCCCGTCACTCTTTTTGCACCGGATTGTAATACATCCCCGCTTGTCCGTTTCAAAACGCGATGTTTTGCATTCTAATTAGTTCAATTCATATGTCCGGGTCATCCACCTCATATTGGATGATATTATTAAAGTATTGGCAGTAGTTTCAAAACATAAAGATTTTGCCCGGTATAAATGGTTTAACACTTCCTAATATGTTAGCATCAATATCATCGATATTTTGTTCCTCATTTAGTCCGTTGATTGGTGGGATGTTTCTTAATTCCTCATATTGCTCTAACTTCTTATTAATGGCATAGAAGTTACCATTGCTCACGTAACTATCAAACACCGTTTTAAATTGATCGATTTGGGCTTGAATATCGTCAATTGCTTTGCTTGTTTTATTAAATAATGCCATTTATATCACCTCAATTAAATTTAAGATTACTTTAAAGATTTCTTTACAACACGCGTAAGTATAACGGGTGCTAAATATTAACATTTCGTTTTTCATAAGTTCGGCAAGTGCTAATAACTCGTCTTTTGAAATTCTCCGGGCGTGTTTATTCACTAATCACGCATCATTGTTGAGACTTACAAAACTATAATCCGCCATTACAAATTGCTCTAAAGCCTCATCCGTCATCCGCACTTCCTCCCAAAACCTAATATCGTCTTTCATTTTCTCTACAATATATGTGTCA
>JAFVWA010000262.1 GCA_017501885.1 Clostridia bacterium
GCATCACCTGTTGCTCGTGGATGGTCAGCACCCATTAAAACACTTTGCCCCACCCCAATAATATGGATGTTTGACATCGGCTTTATATCTTCAATGCCAAGACCACAATTGCCACTTCTAAAAAAGTTGTCACGACAATTATCGGAAAGTTTGATCGTAGAATTTTGTAAAATTACCGTAGTGTTATCTTTAAGAATAATAGCGCGGTCAATCAACCACTCCGTTCGCCCGTCAAGGTCTTCACGCGGGGGGATTTGTATAATTCCGTCTTTGTCAAGATGAGCCATTGCATTTTCAATGCGCTCGCTATCCGTTCTCCCTTTATAGTCGTTTACGTTTATCATATAATCATCTCCTTGTTTTAGCAACTGAAAATATTATACCACGTTACACCCTGAACTCATTGCATAATCGTTCCAATTTTATGTATTTTTACTCCTAATTTTAAAAAAAGTTGACTTCTCTACAATACAAAAAATTGACATTTGCCTTAAAGGATACTAAAATATAGACAAACAAAACAAATAGGAGTACTTCATGCAAGAATATTTGCCCCTTGGAGAACACAAAACGCCTATCTACCACTCGGAACAATTTTTCAAGAAAAATAGCCAACAAGTCGTATTTAGCTATATACACGGCTATAATGACGACGATTTCCCATTACTCCTTCACCAACACGATTTTTATGAAATTAACTTAGTTATAGACGGTAAAGGGACGCATTATTTTAACAAACAAACGCTTAACACTTACACGGGGGATTTATTTATTATCCCACCCCATATAAAGCATGGTTACACTAATGAACACAACTTAAAAATCTTTCATACTTTACTTTCCCCTGCATTTTTTAAGGTTTATCCAATGCTAAAATCTCTAAACGGGTATAAGTCATTATTTGATATCGAACCTTCGTTACGTTCAACTAATATAAATAATTTTTTGCATTTGTCACGTCAGCAAAGCGAAGAAGCCCTTAACGATATTCACGCTTGTTTAAATTATTCTCAAAACGATATGTATGATTTCAATATCCAATCTGCAATTATATTTCAAATGCTGTGCAAATATTGTAAATACTATACGAATTTTGCAACGCCATCAAGCAACTATCCAACCGAAAAAAAGTATACGGCTATGATTATTTACGCCATGGAATATATCCAAAAACATTTTGCCGAAAATATCACCATCGACAAGATTGCAAACGAACTATTCGTTTCTAAAACCACTCTCCAAAGATATTTTAAGCAGGTGGCAAATACGTCCCCCATACGCTATTTATTGCAACAACGGATAAACGCTAGCAAGGATATGTTAATTTCAACAAACAACCCCATATCTTTTATTGCCGTTGAGTGTGGTTTTTTCGACACGTCCCATTTTATTCGCACTTTTAAGCAACACCAAGGTCTTTCCCCAACCGAATTTAGAAAGACCTTATAAACAGAAAAAAGTTTTATATAAAAACAAAAGGACGCAAAACTTTCTTGCGTCCTTTTTCTATTTTTATTTTGCACAGTTGCCGTATTTGTCAACTGAACATACTTGGTATTTTGCTGTTTTATCGTCAACTTTTAGGTATTCTGCAACTGTTGATGCTATTTGCTTGCCGTCTTTATAAACCC
>JAFVWA010000263.1 GCA_017501885.1 Clostridia bacterium
CCGAGCGTGACGATGAAGCGGAAACGCAAGCGCCCGAAGAAACGGCGGCGGATTTGAGCGCGGAAGATTTGGCAGGCGAAGTGGATGAAGTGGAAGAAAACGAAGAAGTTGTTGTAGACGACGAAATCGTGGAAGAAGCTCCCGCTGACGACGAAGAATAATAGGTAAATACAAAACCGCTTACGGGTATGCGCTCTTCCCATAGGGATTTTTTAGGAACTATAAAAGGATAGCAAAATTTTTTGCTATCCTTTTCTTTTTGCTTTGCAAACACACGACTTAACAGGGTTAAGTATAGTGTCGTAAACCAACAATATGGACAAACAATAAAATTCACAAAAGCGAGCTAATTCACAAACAACTTAAAGGTTAGGATAAAAACGTTCTAACCTTTTTTTACACTCGGAAACAATCACAATTGATGGAAAACTAAATAAAAATAAACGATTTCAGAGTCAAGGGTTAAAACTTGGCTCTTTTTTCGTGCAAAAAAGTTAAAATTATAATAACACTAAAAGGAGAAAAATAATGAAATATATAACTTGGCTTAATGAATGGCTTGAAAATTATATTAAGCCGTCATCAAAACAACGAACTTATGAAAGATATCGGCAAATCATCAAATTACATATAAGCCCTGCGCTTGGAAACTATGATATAACGGAAATATCCGTTATCGCTCTACAACGCTTTATAACAAGCCTACTTACAAACGGAAACAAGAAAACAAAACAAGGCTTATCGGCAAACTTTGTAAACACCGTTATATCGGTACTACAAAACTCTCTAAAAACGGCACATTTAATAGGGATTGCGCCTGAATACGTTGCAAACAAAATAAAACGCCCTAAAACAAAGGAAAAACAAGTAGATTGTTTTACTGTTTTAGAGCAAAAGAAAATAGAAAACGCCGTACTGAATAGCAAGAAGGACAAACTATTCGGGATTGTGTTATGCCTTTATACAGGTTTGCGCATAGGAGAACTTCTTGCGCTTACGTGGTCGGATATAGATTTCGACAAAGGATTGCTTGTTGTAGCGAAAACTTGCCACGATGGAACAATAAACGGAATACACTCGCGAATAATGGATAGTCCCAAGACCATTCATTCTCGGCGTATAATCCCTTTGCCGAAACAAATTTTGCCGTTACTTAAAAGCATTAAAAAACGTTCCACTTGCGATTATATAATAGCCGACGGCGAAAAGCCCGTTTTCGTGCGCTCTTATCAGCGAACGTTTGAGTTGTTGCTCAAAAAATTAAATATTCCGCATAAAGGTTTTCACTCGCTCCGCCACACCTTTGCAACTCGTGCGTTAGAGTGCGGTATGGACGTGAAAACGTTGTCGGAACTGCTTGGTCATAAAAACGCCACTATTACACTTAACCGTTATGCGCACTCTATGCTTGAACATAAAGCCGATATGATGAATCGTTTAGGGAAACTTTTATAAAAAAATAACTGTGCATCAATTAAAATAATCGGTGCACAGTTATTTTTCTTAGTTTATATATTATATCAAAAAACGTAAGAAAAATCAAGCCGTATTGGTATGGCTAACGGCAAATCATTTTTAGTAATTTACATTTGCGTAATATTTGATGCTCATTTATCTTTCATATAGTTACTTTTGTGCGTGGATTATTTTAATCCACGCACTTTTTCATAGTGAAAAATACACCGAAAATAAAGGCTAACTATGGCAAAAAGTCAAACAAAATCAAAAGAAAGGGTTGCCGAACACGGCGAAGTTTTTACCGCCGAACGTGAAGTGAAAGCAATGTGCGACCTTGTTCAAAATATGTGTGAAGATTACAGCAAGCGTTTTCTCGAGCCCGCCTGTGGCGACGGGAATTTCCTTGCCGAAATTTTAACCCGTAAACTTGATAGCGTAAAGAAAAAATATAAGCGTAGTACCTATGACTACGAACGCTTTTCCGTTTTTGCGATAACGAGTATTTACGGCGTGGACATTATGCAAGACAACGTTATGGAATGCAGAAATCGCCTTTTCTCTATTTGGGACAAAGAATATAAAGCAATTTGCAAAAAGGAAGTAAACGAGCAAACGCGCGAAGCCGTTAAGTATATCCTAAGCAAAAATATCCTTTGCGGAAACGCTTTAACGCTTATGTGTGTGGACGAAAACCAACAAGACACCGATACGCCTATTATTTTCCCTGAATGGAGCGTTGTTGGTGGTACAAACCTAAAACGCCGTGATTTTCGCCTTGACGTATTGCTAAAAGTTGGCGAAAAACCGCAAGAGAAAAAACAGAAATCATTGTTTGACGACGAG
Source organism: Clostridia bacterium (assembly GCA_017501885.1). Classification (GTDB taxonomy): domain Bacteria; phylum Bacillota; class Clostridia; order Christensenellales; family Borkfalkiaceae; genus UBA1259. The sequence continues at coordinate 2,302 of JAFVWA010000263.1, forward strand.
GACGATATTTACAAATATCTTACACTCAACCCCGTTACGGGCGAATATATCGCAAAACCGATAAAGGAATATCCGCAATTACCATATAGGAGGATAAACGAAAATGACTGAATCTTTTTTTGATAGGATAAATAAAAATAAAACCTTGCATACGCCCGACGTATTATCGTGCCTTGCCAATTTATCCAACGATGAAGTTTTTACTCCGCCCGAAGTGGTAAATAAAATAGCTCACTTGGGGTACTGTATACGCTGCTGGACGCAGAGGCGCCGTGCTCTCAGTATGACCTGTGCAGCGAGTGGTCTATTCCCAAGTAAACTATCAACACCGCCGTAGCTGCCCTGCAAAAGAAAGGGATGGTGTTTCTTTCGCCCATCCCCGGAACAAGGAATAAGAAAAATATAGCGTTCACAGAGTTTGGTAGAGATTTTGCCGAAAAGACGGTTGGCATATTGCGCATGGCAGAGCTTGACGCTCTTGCGGAATTATCACCGGAAGAAAGAGAGCTTTATATTCGTTTGAATGAAAAATATAATTGTCGCTTGATCGAGAAACTTTATCGCATTATGGACGAGGTGAACCAAGACAGGAAAGATTGCGATTAAATAAGCAGGAGAAAATATAATTATGTCCAAGTATAAAAAAATGAAACAGCTCATAGCGGATATGCGCTTACCTGAGTATCGTTATAAGCAACTGCTTGATGCTGTGTTCCTACAA
>JAFVWA010000264.1 GCA_017501885.1 Clostridia bacterium
AATAAAAATAAAAAAGAAAAAGGAGATAAGTAATTTATGATGAATTTATTGGCGGCTACCACTCTTAACGATAGCTTGAGTGGTATTGTAACTAAGTTGAACGAATTGATGGATTCGTTTTGGATTTACATCGTTTTAGCGATGGCAGCAGTTGTAGTAGTATGGGGTGCCTACGTAGGTATCAAGATTGCTATTGCACACCGTAACGAGGACAAAATCAATTCTCGTGATATGATTAAAAACTTAATCATCGGTATCGTGATTATGTTCGTTATCGCAATGGGCGCACCCCTTCTCATCGAAGGTCTCGGTGCGTGGGTTGGCATCTCTGCACCTACTACGGGTGCGGCAGTATTGCCTGTTGTATAAGAAAGGAGGTATAAGAGTATGACTAATCTTTTAGCGGCTAAAACTTTGAACGAAAGTTTAGCGGAAATTGTTGCTAATATCAGCACTTTGATGGATAGTTTTTGGATTTACATTGTTCTTGCACTTGCGGCAGTTGTCGTTATTTGGGGTGCATACGTAGGTATCAAAATCGCCATTGCTCATAAGAACGAAGAGAAAATCAATGCACGTGATATGATTAAAAACCTTATTATCGGTATCATTATCATTTTCGTTGTTGCTATGGGCGCTCCGCTTCTCATTGAAGGTCTCGGCGCTTGGGTTGGTATTAGCGCATAAGCTAATACCTAAGACGGAAAGGCGGCAAGAGATTTCTTGTCGCCTTTTTTATTAAAATGTGAGGGCAATAATGGAGAAAACTATAAATAAATCAAAATCGTTGTTCCTTTTCGTGATTATGTTTCTTCTCGCTATATCAATGTTCGGAGGGGGAACAGTAACGGCAAATGCTCAAACAGTAGAAAGCAATTACACGGTGCAAGATATTATTGATAATACGGTGTTCGTAACTTTTAGAAAAGGGGATACAGCAGAAAGAGGTAAATACATTATTGCCTGCTATTATGTTCCGAACGAATATTATGACACTTCGTTTACATACGGCGTTGTTATCTTCCCGAAAGATTACGGTTTGAAATACAACCTAACGGCAGATTACCATAAGCAAGCTGAAGCAAATGGTGCGGCAATAGCCGATGTAGTTGCTACCAATGGGCTTCCCGAAGAAAACGGATATGGTATTAACTGTGGTTTGGCACAAATCTACGAGGGAAACTTATCGAGAACATTTTGCTTTATTTTCTATGCAAAAGATGCAGACGGGAATATAGCGTATATGAACAAACCGCAATTTGCTGACTATGAAAGTTTGGACGTAGGCGAAATGACGTTGGAAGAACTATTAAACAAAACTGAACTTGCGACGGATATGCAAGGAAGTTTCAAAACGATAATTCTTAAAATTCAAGAACTTGTAAATTCTATATGGATTTATGTGGTAATTGCAATGTCGTCCGTCGTTATTGTATGGGCGCTTTATATAGGAATTAGAGTAATTATAGCACAAAAAAATGAAGAGAAAATCAATGCTCGTGGGATGCTGAAAGGACTGCTAATTGGCGTAATCGTAATGTTTGTTATAGCAGTAGGTGCGCCGCTTTTAATTAACGGTTTATCCCATTGGGTAACTTGGTAAGGAGGATAAAATGCTTATATTTTTTCAAGAACTAATAATGCTTTTATTCTTGTGGTTTCTAAGACTAATAGACGGAATTATGGAAATATTCTCTGCGATTGCAGGGGTTACGGACGTTACAGTAAACGGACAAAGAGTGAATATAATCGAATACCTGATAGGAGATTCGACAGTTGGTACTATCTTTTGGTGTGTATTCATATTGGCAGTAGGGCTGACTTGTATTTTTGGAATAGTTGCTCTCGTAAAAAATATGATTGCAAACAATAGAAACGTATCGTCGATTATCGGCAAAATCGGTTTGGCGTTACTTGGAACAATGGCAATGCTTACCGTTGTAATCTTGGGTATTCTTATCTCAAACTCGATATTAACGCTTGTAGCGGAAATTTTCCAAATAGGGAATACAACCAAACTTTCCAACGCATTATTTAATGCTTGTGTAGGTGAGTGGCTTAACGGGTATTCTTTTGCGGAAGTAGATATAACAAGTTGTAGTGTATCCACGATAATGGGCGACTACAACGCTACCGCTTTTGGTATATGGCCCACATCGTGGAAAGGAAATGGAATGATAAACCCTGATACGTTCCTTTATTTACCGTCTATGGTTGCATCTATCGCCTTAGTGATTGCACTTATAGTGGCAATTATAAATCTTGCAAAACGTATTTATGAAATTGTACTTATGTATATCGTTATGCCTGTATCTATGGCAACTTTACCATTAGACGATGGGGCAAGATTTAAGGTGTGGAGAGAGACTTTTGTAACGAAGATAATTCTTGCGTATGGAACTGTATTTTCAGTTAATATTTTCATCTTGCTATTACCGTTAATAACAAAAATGCACATAGACGGGGTAGGCAGTTTCGGTAATTCAATGTTCCTTATCTTTATGATAATCGGGGGAACTATGGTAATTCCCGCAGGTCAATCCCTATTTGCAAGATTGTTCGGTCAAGCTGACGATATGCACGCAGGTGGTAGCTTCTTACACAGCGCTTTCTACGGAGGACGTATTGCAAGTGCTTTAACGTTTGGTGCGGCGTTCAAACTTATAAAAGGTGGTATTGGCGCAGGAAAAGGAATTGCTAACAAGATAAAAGAATCTAAGAACAAAAAGAGTGAATCCGCAGACGATTCGGATAAGTTCAACGAAGAGAACACGTCTGACGGTTCGGGAAATACTGATGGAGGTAGTGAATAATGCGTATAATTCCCAAAAAAATCAAGGTAAAGAATACGGTATGGAAATGCTATTCGATGCCTGACATTATCGTTGCTCTCGTTGTGTTCGCTATTATCTTTATTAGTGTAACGGCAGGGAATTGGGGCTTTGCAATCGTAATGGGCTTAGCGGCAGTCATTATGTTTATGCCTACGAGCGACGGTATATTTTACTCGTGTATTATGGAGAACATTAAGTTCCTAATATCTAAGAAGAAATACACAAAAGATGCCGCAAAGGAAAAAGAGCGTATTGATACGCTTGTATCCTTAAAAGATATAAAGGAAAACGGCTTACTTGAATACAACAATGGCTACTATGGTCGTGTTATTAAGGTAGGTCAAAAGAACTTCGGTATTGAGGACATAGTTCAGCAAAACATTGACATCAATTATCTTGCAAATGCTTTTAAGTTTCTCGACGGAACGCAAATGGCAGACATTGTTAAGATAGACCGTCCTGTAAACCTTGACTCGTTTTCGGGAGAGGTGTTTGAAAGACTTTCGGCAGTAAAAGAGGGTTTTGATTCGGAAGAGATTAAGAAGATTAAGACTAATCTATTGCAAGAGCGAATTGATAGAATTGACAAACTGAATAATATCCGTAAACAGTACATTTCAGACTATTACGTGGTAGTGTACGGAAGAAATGAAATCGACCTTGAAAACAATACTGTAAACATCGCATCAGAAATCAATAAATGCGGTATTGAAACGAAAATTTTAGGTCGTAGAGAAACTGCTATTTTCTTGAAGTACAGTTTTTCCCGTAACTTTGATGAAAGGGAAGTAAAGAATATTAAGGACGAAGATTTACTTGATTGGGTAAAGCCAAAGGAAGTAGAGTTCAAGTCAAACCGTTATACGATTGACGGTACGGAAGCGGCAGTATTATCTATTGCAGATTATCCGTTAAGAGTTAAAAATGCTTGGGGTGC